>MHXL01000020.1:1909-4987 GCA_001824455.1 Desulfuromonadaceae bacterium GWB2_53_15 | reverse complement strand
ACAAGGTGAAAGACCCTTCCTTCCATAACTGGAGTGGGCTGGCCCTGTCTCTGCGCAACGAGCAGATCTCTGACTTCCCGCTCTGCAACAAAAGCTTTAATCTTTCCTATTGCGGCTTTGACCTTTAATTCCAGGTGCATCAGTTTTTTACGCTGCGAGGTGGACTTAATGTAGAAAAAGAACCATGCACAAAAAAAGAGGCTGATCAGCCTCTTTTTTTGTGCATTTCCTTAATCGGATATATCAACGCCGGTATTTTTGGGTAAGCTCCATGACACGCTTGACGCGGGAAACAATTCGCATGGGTTGGACAGGTTTGGGAATAAAATCGATGAAGCCGAATTCGAGCGCCTTCTGTTCGTCTTCCGTGGAGGCTTTGGAGGTAAGCATAATCACCGGGATATCCGCGGTCATCGGGTTGGCCTTGATTGCCCGCAGCAGCCCATAACCGTCCATCCTGGGCATAACCGAATCGGTGATGATAATACGAGGCCGCTCGGAAATTGCCAGCTTGAGGCCTTCCAAGCCATCGTGTGCAACCAGCACATTAAAGCCTTCCTTGGCAAGTGCTACCTGGATAACCGTGGCCACAGTGGTTGAATCTTCAACTACCAGGATCGAATCGCACTCACTGACACCAATATTGCTTTTCAGATAGTTTTTTGAGATGGCGTCAAGAATCTCCTTGCGGGTGGAGATGACCGGAATGATTTGGAAGCCGGTGATGCGGCTAAGCATTTCCATGGTCTCGACATCGAATGGATCGGTAATGGCCACCGCCAGCATGTTGTCTTTTTGCTTGAGGGGAAAGACCAGCTTTTTCATGGCAAAATCGGAGGGAAGCAGATCAAGCAATTCCTGCGAAAAACTATGGCTGATAAAATTCTTGATGGTCTTGAAATTGAACTGCTTGGCGAGAGCCTCGGCCAGTTCCTCCTCGGTGATTACACCCATCTCCTCGAGTACCATGCCAAGGCGCTTCTTTTCACCCTTCTGGCGTTCCAGTGCCCGTTCAAGTGTCTTTCTGCTGATGAGTTCGGCTTCGACCAGTATGTCTCCGAGATGCTTCATAATACTTTTCCCTCACCCTGATATACAGGATCGTGCTTAGCCAAATTATTTTCTGCAAGAAATCGCACAAAATATTTGTAACTTACTATAATTCCACATGCTGACTGGGTTACTTTTATCACAGCCCCCTTTGCTTTTACAACACTTATCGAATGTATCTGCCAGTCGTTGCCTGAAACTGCAACGGCTTGCAGGTGTAAAAGGACCAGCGATACACCTTTTCATTAGCGGTAATCATCGCTCAGCGGGCTTCAGATTGATGGCTGATTCGCAAGGAGTCAGATAGCCGATCCGGATCCCCCCCCAGTGTTTGTCGTTGAGAAAGAGCGGTAATGACATGTCGTTGAGGATCTCTCCGGTGTCGCGGCGATAGGTTTGCAGGAGAAATCCGTCGGTATTTCTGGCACAGCGGATTCCGGTCCGGTCGTTGAAGATTCGCTTGGTGCGGTTATTGTTCTTGTCAATTTCGGGATTTCCGGTAAGCGGCTTGGTGTAGCGCAGGTTGTGGCAGGGGGCATAACCGTTGTTGTCAATGCAGATGGCATACAGCACCTTGCTATCCTTGGCAATAATCTGTTCCTGGATGGATGAGATCACCCGGTCAAAGAAGCTGTCGAACTTGGTCGAGAATTTCTGCGGGCTAGTATTGGCGATCGGGACGTAATTCCGGTCGAACAGCGCCTCCATCGTCAGGCTTCTGCCCACGGTAGCCGCTTCGATAGCGTCCAGCACCTGCCCCTGCATCTCGCGGAGGTACCCCTTGACAGTGTCATGGTAGTTGCCCACGGAGAATTTGCCGACCGTGCTGTAAATCTGCTCGACCACATCGGAAAACGTGCTGAATGCCTCGGTGGTCGTCTTCATCATGGCGAAGTTTTCGTTGGCCGTGAGTGATACGTGATGGATCTTCTCGGAGATCTCCTGAGTGGTGGCGCTTTGCTGTTCCGTGGCCGTGGCGATCTGTTCGATCATCGTCTTGGATTCATGGGCATGGGCCCTGATACTTTCAAGCTGTTGCCGGGCCTCCTCTGCCTTGGTCAGGCCGGTCTGCACCAAGGCGCTTTCATGATTGATCATGGCTGCTGCCTTGCGGCTTTCCTGCTGAATTGAGGCAACGATCCGTTCGATTTCGCGGGTGGAATGGGTGGTCTTCTCTGCCAGGATTTTTACTTCGCTGGCCACGACGGCGAATCCCTTCCCGGCGTCACCCGCCCGGGCCGCCTCAATTGAGGCGTTGAGCGCCAACAGATTGGTCTGGTCGGCTATGTCCTCAATCAATCCCACCATCTCTCCGATCTTGGATGATGATGATTCAAGTTGCCGGATCGTATCCAGTGTGCTGGTCACGCTTTCGCTGATCTGCTGCATGCAGCGGTAGGTCTCCTCAACGACCAGCATGCCGTTATTGGCGGCCGAATCGACATTTGAGGACAGTGTGGCTGCACGATGCGTGTTTCCAGCCACGTCGTGGATAGTCATGGTCATTTCTTCGGAGGCAACTGCAACGGAAACCGCCTGCTCTTTTTGATCCTGCGATAACTGCAGGGTGCGTTCGGTGCCTGCTGCCAGTTCACAGACGCTGGTACCGATCAGGCATGCCTGCTGATACAGTACTGAAATAGTAGTGCGAATCTTGGAGGTGAGCAAGTTGACTTCCTGAGCGAGACGCCCAATCTCGTCGTCGGAGCGAATATGCATCACCTTGGTCAGATCACCTTCCGCACCGGCCAGGTCCCCGAGTTGCTTGTGCAGTTCGGCAATCTGATAGACAACCGTGCGCTGGAAGAAAAAATACAGGGTTGCAAGGATCGCAAAAAAGAAAAAAGCTCCCACCGCCGACATAATGACCGTTAGTTTAAAGGCGCTCTTGAAGCCCTCTTCCAGGGATGTGGCCAGGATAATCCCACCTAGATACTTGTGTTCCGGCTTATGGCAACTGCGGCAACGCTCCTCATTGGCAAGTGGCACTGCAAGGCTCAGAATGCGCTGCCCGTCCTTTTCCCCTGT
>MHXL01000020.1:887-1856 GCA_001824455.1 Desulfuromonadaceae bacterium GWB2_53_15 | reverse complement strand
CACCGTTTTTCTGATCCTTCCCGTCTGCATTGAAGAGTTGTACGTATACGCCCGTCCCCTTTTTCTGGAGATCCTCGCTATAGGAGTAAAACTCCTTCATGTCACCCTTCATCATCAGGGTGGTGACATCATGGGTTATGGTGGAGGCCAGTTGGCGGGCATTGCGACGTTGCAACTCGAGGGTGGAACTGTATCCCAGGTAGATGGTGATGATGCCCATGCCGGCAAAGCCGATAAAGAGTGTTATGCCGATGATGGCAAGTACCTTGCGGGTTAGTTTTGACTTGAACATAGTGTGTGTCCCTTTTGCAGCGGTACCCAGTGATTATATATAGCCCTGATAAACAGAGATAAGCGCGTTTACGAAGTTGTTTTCTGCCAGAACCGAGCTAAACGATATCTAACGTACTAATGTGAATGACTAACCGTTTAAGCTCTAAATTCTACAGCAATTTGGGCGGTGTCGCAATAATTAATTAAAAACACTGTTTTGTCTGCGCGTTGACGCAAAAAAAGCCGGAAGAAAAATCTTCCGGCTATTGCTTTACTGAGTAATGCTTGGGCAATAATTAGTTGGGATATACGGAAACCTTTTTTCGGTCTTTACCCATGCGCTCAAACTTCACAATGCCTTCAATCAGTGCAAACAGGGTGTAGTCCTTGCCGCAGCCAACGTTGTTGCCCGGATGAATCTGTGTGCCCCGCTGGCGGTAAATGATGTTGCCGGCTTTGACGTTTTCGCCGCCGAACTTTTTGCAACCTAGGCGTTGTCCGCCAGAATCCCTGCCGTTACGTGAGCTTCCGCCTGCTTTCTTATGTGCCATTTCCTAGTCTCCTCGGAAAAATAGAATTTATGCGCTAATCTTCTCAATCTTGAGAACAGTCTTGAACTGACGGTGACCACGCAACTTGCGCGAGTCCTTACGTCGTTTGGATTTAAATACCAGGATCTTCTTGTCTTTGCCCTGA
>MHXL01000020.1:428-827 GCA_001824455.1 Desulfuromonadaceae bacterium GWB2_53_15 | reverse complement strand
TCTCCGCCAACCATCAACACCTCTGCGAATTCGATGCTGTCGCCCACTTCACCCTCAAGCTTTTCTACCTTGAGAAACTCACCCTCGGCAACCTTGTATTGTTTGCCACCTGTCTTGATAACTGCGTACATATGACGTCTCCATCCGCATCATTTTTTAAAGAGTTATGAAATATAGTGAAGTGTTAAGTACAAGTCAAGCATATTTTTCATATGCGCATTGTATCTATGTATATAGGCCTGCAGGCAGCTGAATAAAGGCACTTTGCTGACAGATTGGGGCGGGGTGTCGTACCCACCCACAGGCTAGCAGACAGGGCTGTTCTTGCATCAGCTTTTTATCTGAGTAGAATCAATCTGCCGCCAGTCCCTTCTCCCTGAGGGAGAAGGTGGCCGAAGG
>MHXL01000020.1:0-416 GCA_001824455.1 Desulfuromonadaceae bacterium GWB2_53_15 | reverse complement strand
CAGGGAGAGGGGATTGTTTCTTCTCCAAAGCGGCAGATTGGTTCTAATCGGATCTTTTTATATTAGCCTTTACGGTAAAAAATTCTTTGACATAACAACCTCGGTGCCGCCTTTACCGTCCGGCTTGAGAATGCATATTGCCTTATGGGATGGCATGGGAATGGCTGGTGAAAGCGACCTGCCGATTTTTTTGTATGCCTGGTTCAGTACATCGATGACTTCGACGTCAGCTATGCATTCCTCATTTTTCTTGTTGAAAATGAACCAGTCGCCCGTCTCTTTCCGAATCAACTTTCTTTCCGGAAGCCCATTTCTAAGCTTGTTCATCTTTTCAAGCACTGCCATGGCATTTGAGGAACCAGTGCCAATATTTCCGGGATCATCATGGCCTGCCTTTTCCGGTGCCGCCGGATTAA
>MHXL01000019.1:3980-6127 GCA_001824455.1 Desulfuromonadaceae bacterium GWB2_53_15 | reverse complement strand
GATATTTTGCATAAGCTGCATTTCGTTGTCGGCCCTGATGAGTGTCTGGTGGCATTCGCTGTATGCCTTGAGTGCCCGGTTAAGCCTGCTGAGAGCCTGTTCCCGGTTTTTAATGTTGGCTTCGCTCTTGCGAATCAAAAAGTACAGTAACCAGGATGAAACCATAATGAAGATGATGTTGTTGACTTCCAGTAATTGAACGGCGGGATGCTCTTGAAACAGGCTGGTGATGATCTTTGCGGAGCTGAAAATTAGCCATATGCCGCCGATGCAAGCGTAGAATATGACAATGCTGAATGGACTTAGCCTTATGTTGGTTTTGCGCATGGTTACTCATGTGATAAACGTAATTAAGTGCGGCAAACCATAGCATAAATTTTTGAAATGCACAATTTAAACAACGCATAAAGCGTTTACAGTGGCGGTTTCAGTACTAGGCCGGTAGTACAGATAGTATCACGCGCTGGCCAAACATTATTTCTGATGTTTGCTTGCTGACAATTCGACTTTGACCGCGCTTCTATAATAATCGTGGTGGCGTAAGTACGAATATTTTTGTAAACTGTCCAGCAAGGGGAAACATTGCATGTTGCATGAAAACATATTTGCAAATATCCCGGATGTCCTACCTGAAGAGATCATGGAAACCCTGGTCAACGCAGGAAATGTCCGCATCGAGAGAATCGTCTCCAGCGGTCAGTCAACGCCGGAGGGGGAATGGTTTGATCAGTGTCAGGATGAGTGGGTTTTGTTGCTGACAGGGGGCGCCGGTCTGCTGTTTGAGGGCGAAGCCGGCGAGCGAACATTGAAAGCCGGAGATTATGTTATGATTCCGGCCCACTGCCGCCACCGAGTGGTCTGGACGGATCTACGCGAAAAGACGGTGTGGCTGGCGGTGCACGTTGAGAGATGATAAGGTACGGGATTTGATTGAAAGGAATATGCTGTGAGAAGTAACTATATACTGCTGGTGATTGTAGGCCTGTTGTTGTTCGGGGTTGTGTCGGTAGCTGCAGCCGATGTTTTTACGGCTATAACCAGTGAGGAACTCAGGGCTATGATCGAGCGTAAGGAACAGCATCTGGTACTGGTCGATACACGCTCTTACGGTGAGTACCAGGATGCGCATATCAAAGGTGCGCTCAACATTCCCTGGGCCAGGCTGGAGAAGGACCCGTCGGCGCTGAATTTCCCCAAAGATTCAAATCTGTTATTTTATTGCAGCGGTTCTTCGTGAGGGAAAAGCGCACAGTCAGCGCGTGTCGCTGCTACACTGGGATTCAAAAACCTGTTCGTGCTGAAAGAGGGGATACCGGGCTGGGAGGACAAGGGCTTTGCCCTGTATGTTGGTCCTGATTATGAGACGAGGGTCAAGAACACCATCATCCCTGCCAAGGAGTTCAGGGCCATGATGGAAAAGAAGCCGGGTACATTTGTGCTGGTAGACGTTCGTGAACCGAATGAATATGCCGAAGGACACCTTCCGGGAGCCATCAACATCCCGGTGACGAACTTCGCAGATGTGGCCCGGTTGGACAGATCAAAGAAGGTTGTGATCTACTGCCTGTTCGGAGCACGCAGTTACACTGCTTACCGCAAGCTGAAGAGAATGTCTTTTTCCGATATTTGGCAGATTACCTATGAAGAATGGCAGGAAGCGGGATTCCCGATTGAAAGATAACGATAGTAATTGTACGGCTGCAGCCAGGATTGCCGGCCAAAGCCACTGGGTCTTCGATCTGGACGGAACATTGACTGTGGCTGTGCATGATTTTGCCGCTATCCGGCGCGAACTCTCCATCCCGGATGGTTCCGATATACTCGGGCACCTGGCCTCCCTGCCTGAGCACCACGCCCGCCCGCTCCACAACCGTTTGCAGGAGATTGAGCTGGAGTTGTCCGCTGTGACCCAGGCGGCCCACGGGGCCTGGGAATTGGTTGATCACCTGCACTCCATCGGCGCCAGTCTGGGTGTGCTGACTCGCAATACCCGCGAGAATGCCTTGCGTACCCTGGAGCTGATCGGTCTGGGAGACTATTTCGAGGCGGACAATGTCCTCGGTCGTGATGAATCCCCTCCCAAGCCGGATCCTGACGGCATTCACCATCTGGCCGTCCGTTGGAATGCCGATCCCGCAGCCATGGTG
>MHXL01000019.1:2030-3957 GCA_001824455.1 Desulfuromonadaceae bacterium GWB2_53_15 | reverse complement strand
CCTGCAGGCCGGGCGTGCCGCAGGCGCCCTGACGGTACATGTCGATACCACCCGCGGTTTCCGTTGGCCGGAACTGGCCGATGTAGGCGTGGGGACCTTGGACGAGTTGCTGGCATGCATCCGGATGGGTGCTCTTGAGATTGATGCCATGAAACCTCACCTTCACGTGGCCTGTGCCATCATCGAACATAACGGCAAGGTTCTGGCTGCCCAGCGCAGCGAGAGCATGAGCCTGCCGCTCAAGTGGGAATTCCCGGGCGGCAAGCTGGAGCCGGGCGAGACCGCCCAACGATGCCTGGCCCGCGAACTGCGCGAGGAATTGGCCCTGGAGATCGCCATCGGATCGGCGTTGTCAGCGGTAACGCACAGCTATGAAAACTTCCGGGTGACGCTGCATCCCTTTGTCTGTTCACTGGTTAATGGTGTCATGACGCTGCATGAGCACCGGGCCGTGGCCTGGATGGAGCCTGTGCGCATGCTCGAACTGGACTGGGCTGAGGCCGATTTGCCGGTCATTGCCGAATACCTGGCCCAACAGGCATTCGGGTCGCAGGGGGCGCCGGACCTGTGACCAGTATTGAACGTCCCTCGCAGGGGCGGATTTATTTCTTCCTGATCCTGACAACCTTTTTCTGGGGCGGCAGTTTCCTGTTCAGCAAGATCGGTCTGCGCGAGATCCCGCCCCAGCTGTTTGTCTTCACCCGTTTTACTTTAGCGACCCTGATCATGCTGCTTGTTTTTGGTCGCCGGCTGGGGGCGCTGAACCGAGGGATTCTAAAGCGCGGCATGATCGTGGGAATGGCGCTGGGCCTGACCAACATCACCTTTGTGTACGGTGTTCAGGGGACCAGCATCTCGCGGGCCGGCGTGCTGAACAACCTGTTCGTGCTGTTCATTCCGATCATTACCAAGCTGGTCTGGCGCGATCGCATCGGCCGGATGAACTGGTTTGGCATCACGCTGGCCGTATCGGGCATCTGGTTTTTGGCCACCGGCGGCGGTGTCGGCTTCAACCGGGGCGATCTGATCTCCACAATCTGCGCCTTCTTCATTGCCGGACATATCATCACCGTCTCCAAGGTGCTTAAAGATGACGACGTTTATCTGATCTCCATGGTTCAGTTCGCCACTGTGGCGCTCATGGCCGGATTGGTCAGCCTGACTATCCCTGTTCCTCACATGGCCGTTTCCTGGACCGCCGTCATGACGGTCTTGTACTGCGCGGTCTTTCCCACCGTAGTTTGTTTTACGCTGCAGAATGTCTTTCAACGCTATGTGACTCCAACCCGGGCCGGGCTGATTTATACGCTTGACCCGGTCTGGAGCCTGGTGGCCGGCTTCTTCATCCTGGGGGAGCGCCTGAATCCGCGTGAGTGGTTCGGCTGCTCCCTGATCTTTGTTGCGGCTCTGCTTCCCTTGACAGTGAGATATTTTGAAGAACGCCGCCTGATAAGCAAATACGTCAGGGATGAGGAATCGTGATTGAATAAAACACGGCGGAGTACGCGATGAACACAATGAAAATCGAACAATAACTGCTCCTGAAATCTATGAGAGAATGAGAGAAACTAATGCTGCATATTGGTAATTACAATCGTTTGGAAATTGCAAGAATCAACACATCCGGCGCCTTTTTATCGTCCAGCCAAGGGGAGATCCTGCTTCCGGGCAGACTTGTTCCCAAAGGGGCCGAGCCGGGCGCCATGCTGGATGTATTCATCTATGTCGATTCGGAAGGTCGCCTGACGGCCACGACCAGGAAACCCCGGGCAGTGGTGGGGGATATCGCTTTTTTGAAGGTGAAGGACAATGTTGCCGTCGGCACCTTCCTGGACTGGGGACTGGAAAAGGATCTGCTGCTGCCTTTTGGCGAACAGACGGCTCCGCTGAGAAGAGGGGAGCAGGTTCTGGTGAGCGTCTATCTGCA
>MHXL01000019.1:818-2020 GCA_001824455.1 Desulfuromonadaceae bacterium GWB2_53_15 | reverse complement strand
CGGGTCGCCGCTTCAGCCAAGCTGGACAAATTCCTCAAGCCGGCCGATGGCACTCTGTTTGAGGGGGATGAGGTTGATCTGCAGGTCTATGCCTTCAGTGATTTGGGAGCCAAGGTAGTTATCAACAATACCTTTGCCGGCCTGCTGTTTCGCAGTGAACTCGTCATCACCCCGGTCTGTGGCGAGCGGATGCGGGGATATGTGAAAAAGATCCGGGAGGATGGCAAGATCGATGTCACGCTGCGCAAAGGTGGTGTTCAGGAGGCGGCGGCGGACCGGGAGATTGTCCTTGAGGCCCTGAAAGCCCATAAAGGATTGCTTCCCATTACCGACAAAAGCTCGCCGGAAGCCATTGCCGAACTGCTGCGGTTGAGCAAGAAGAGCTTCAAGAAAGCAGTCGGCGGTTTGTACAAGGATGGGCTGATCGACATGACCGCTGACGGGATCAAGCTCAAAAACGTGTCCCTTTGAAAAGACGAACATGGATTTTGGAAGCCCGCGTCACGACTGATCCTGCCAATGCTAAAGCACGGCCCGCCACAATGGAAGTTAACCGATGAGAATCTTTGCCAACCTGTTCCTGATCCTGTTTCTTGCCGATGGGGGTTTCTCCCTTGTTGACGAACTTGTGCCCCTGCTTACGCCGCTGGCGCCCTTTACCGCGCTCAGAAACCTGCTGGCGCTGAACGTCATCGTTATGGCCGCTGCGGTATATCTTTGTCTGGGCATCGACCAGCGGCTGCCCAAACGGGTTTTTCTCCCCCAGATTATCTTTATATTCTTCTGCACCTTGTCCACCTGGCTTTTTCCGGCGCTTGCCGGGATTCCGGCCTTCGGGCTTTTTATGGCGGCCGTTCAGGTCGCGCTGGGCATGCTCCCGCTCTACAGCCTCAGGAAGGGGGCTGGGCGTTCCCTGACGATGCCGCCGGAGCAGTTCTCCTCCCCGTTTTTCAGTCTCAGGAACACCCTGGTCTTCAGCGCGGCCAATCTGTTCGTGCTTCCGCTGGTCCTGCTGCTGCTCGGGCTCTCTGTGGCGAACGCCTACATGTTCGAATATACCTCGGGCTTCATGCGTCTTGCGCCCCAAGGGCTCCTGATGACCGAGCGGGTCTACCGGCGCGACAACCGCACGATCCGGCTGGCTGCCATGATCCACGTGGGAGATAAGGAATATTATGACGAACTGGCTGGTTCGCTCGCTG
>MHXL01000019.1:335-799 GCA_001824455.1 Desulfuromonadaceae bacterium GWB2_53_15 | reverse complement strand
GGCCGAAGGGGTCAGCGACGACAAGAACCTGCTTAGAAACAAGATCGACTACGGTAAAATGGCCGGTTTCCTGGGGCTTACATCCCAGCAAGAGATGCGTTTCCGGGGCAGGCTCATTGAGGCGGAAGAGCTCGAATCCCCCAAGGCGAGCTCTCGGGACGCTGTCAACGTGGAGCAGGCAGGGCAGGCCGATCTTCTCCGGGCAGATGTGGATGTCAGCGACCTGCGGCCAGCAACCATCCTTTTTCTCAATGCCATCGGAAAGCACATGCAGGGTAGCCCTTCCTTCATTAAGGGGCTTCTGGCGGTCAACAGCTGGGGTGAGAAGAACATAACCCCGGAAATGTCTGGCATCATCATGGACGACATCCTGCACCACCGGAACGTGGGCGTGATCCGTCATCTGGAAAAGGCGCTTGGCCGCTACGACACGGTTGTCATCCCCTGGGGGGCGCTGCACATGA
>MHXL01000019.1:0-211 GCA_001824455.1 Desulfuromonadaceae bacterium GWB2_53_15 | reverse complement strand
GTAAAGCCGTGGGCAATTACAGCGTAGTAGTACTCGACTTTGAAACCACCGGTCTGTCACCCAATTGCGGTGACCGGGCAATTGAGATCGGCGCCGTCCTGATCAAGAACAACCGGATTGTGGACCGTTTCCAGAGCCTGATGAATCCCGGGATGAAGATCAGCGGCTTCATCGAGGGATATACCGGCATCACCAACCAGATGCTGAGCAG
>MHXL01000018.1 GCA_001824455.1 Desulfuromonadaceae bacterium GWB2_53_15 | reverse complement strand
TAAGTCTTTGTACGATACCGAACAGCTCAAGCTCTATTGCACCGGCTCCACTTCGGCGCTGCTGGCGCGTCAGGGTGGAAAGCTGACCGGCCGGCAGATAACAACTACTATTTTCCCGCTTTCTTTCCCGGAATTTATTGATTTTCGCGGACCGCGCCCCAAGCTGGCTGAGGATTACCGCTATGAGCGGCTGCTCCAGGAGTATCTGGTGACCGGCGGTTACCCGGAAGAGGTGCTTGCCCCCAATCCGGCCTATCTCCCCAACCTGCTGGAGGATATCCTGGCCCGTGACCTGCTGCGCCTCTTCCCGGTTAAAAAGCCGGCTGCCCTGAAGGATCTGGTGCGCCTGGTTGCTGCCTCGATCGGGGGACGGACCAGCTTCAACCGTTTATCGACGCTGTTGGGGCTTTCTCTCGACACCGCCAAGGAATACGTGGGCTATCTGGAAGCGGTCTATCTCACGGCTTCATTGGGCAAATGGACAACCTCCCATTCGGAGCGGGTTTACAGCCAGAAAAAGCTGTACCTGTGGGACATGGGGATCAAAACGATCTGCACCGGTTCGGGGGATGAGGGGGCGCGAGCCGAAAACATGGTCTATCTTGAGTTGCGGCGGCTGGGGATCGAGACCGGTTATTTTGCCGAGAGCGAACGGGAGGTTGATTTTGTAGTCGGCCAGGTATCAGCGCCGCTGCCGATAGAGGTGAAAATGCTGGATGCGCTCGATCCCAAGGACAAGCGCCTTGCCGGTTTGGCGCTGTTTGCCCGCCGTTTCCCGGCGGTCCGGCGTGCCTTGGTCGTTACCCGTTCAGTCCAGGCAACCGTCCCATTCCATGGCCTTGAGCTTCAGGCAGTACCACTCTGGCGCTTTCTGCTGGATGCCGGACGTTTTCTAAATCCAATGTGAGGAAAGCCCTCAATGTATCTCAACCGCACTACTGCTCAACATGGCCGACCTGGCCCGCGACGCCGACCTGGCCTTCAACACCGCCAAGAGCTGGCTTTCCATACTCCAGGCCTCCGGCATCGTCTACCTGCTGGAACCGTACCATAGACGCATGATTGCTGTTCCGAATGATGGCAGCACCGGCCTCCCGCAGCAAATGTGGGGGGCCGTAGTTTTTTGCGGGGAATCCGATGGCGCTTACAGCGAAGTTTTTTGCCGTTCTATTTCTGCCGGTAGGGCGGCAATATCGGCCAGGGGCAGCATGGTGATTTTTTCGTGGGCAGGGTAACGGTTTGTTCCCGGATAAATCACCCAGAGGTGGCGCAGGTCCAGGTCCCCTAGGGCGCTGTGCATGGATTTGGTCACCTTGGGAGCCTCGCTGAATTTACATTCAATGCCAAACCTTTGCCCTCCCGAGAAAAACAGCAGGTCCAGTTCCGCGCCGCTCTGGGTTGCCCAGAAATAGGCTTCATTGGGGTTGAGAACGGCTAATACCTGTTCCAGGGTAAATCCTTCCCAGGATGCGCCGAGTCGCGGATGCCCCAGAAGCTCGTGCCGGCTGCCGATGCTGAGGAGGCTGTGCAGCAGGCCGCTGTCACGGAGATAAATCTTCGGGGCTTTGACCTGGCGCTTTTTCAGGTTTTCGTGCCAGGGCTGCAACTGCCTGACCATGTAGGTGCCGGTGAGGATATCCAGATAATGCCGCACTGTTTTGTCCGAATACCCCATGGAGCGGCCCAGTTCCGAGGCGTTCCAGGTCTGGCCGTGCAGATGGGCCAGCATGGTCCAGAAGCGGCGCATGGCTGTTGCCGGAATCGTTATGCCCAACTGGGGGATATCCCGTTCGAGAAAGGTGCGGATAAAGCCTTCACGCCACGCCATGCTGTCCGTCTCTGTCCCGGCAAGAAAGGAGCGGGGAAAACCGCCGCGCAGCCAGAGCTTGTCACGTTCGTCCGCGGCAATTTCGGTAAGGTTGAAGCCGGACAGGTCAATAAACTCTATGCGACCGGCCAGGGTTTCCGAAACGTTCCGCATGATCCGGGGAGACGCGCTCCCCAGCAGCAGATAACGTGTAGCATGGCCGGGGCGGTCAACCAGAACCCGCAGAACACTGAACAGCTCCGGAAACAGCTGGATTTCGTCCAGAATCACCAGACCTGACAGAGAAGAGAGCAGCAGTTCGGGATTCTGCAGGCGTTGCCGGTCAGAAGGGGATTCGAGATCGAAATAATGGGCCTGCTGCTGTGCGGCAAGCATCCTGGCCAGCGTGGTCTTGCCGCATTGACGCGGGCCGAGCAGGGCTGTTACCGGAGAACGCCGCACAGCTTCAGATACGCTGGCAAGGTAATGGTGACGAGTAATCATGACATGACATTATCATTGCAATCTCGGAAAGTAAATCCGAAATTGCAATGATAATAAAAGCCTGCTGATTAAATCAAGGTTGATAATATATCCCGCACGAGCGGTTTTTTATGTTTCCCTGGCATGATCCGGCTTTCAGGTTGCCATCAGGTTTATTTGTGGGTAAAACAGAGGTGGTGCAAAGGTGAAGCCTTGACACCGGAAATCATATTCACAAGGAATTGATAATGACCAATAACGACATATTAAGACGCCTGCGCTACGCTTTGAATTACAGCAATTCAACACTGATTGAAATATTCAAACAGTCTGAACATGAAATCGGACCATTCGAAATTGATAATCTTCTGAAAAAAGAAGAGGAAAGTGGTTACGTGGAATGCAGCAATGCGCTTATGGAGCTGTTTTTGGATGGTTTGGTCCTGTATAGAAGGGGCCGGCAGGATGATAGGGACCAGCCCCAGAGAACGGCCGCAGAGTTGACAAATAATGCCATTTTGAAGAAAATCCGGATTGCCCTGGAATTGAAAGAAGAGGATATGCTGGCCATCTTGAAGCTGGTTGATGTCAACATATCGAAATCCGAGTTGAGCGCACTGTTCAGGCGGGAAGGGCAGAAAAATTACAAGGAATGCGGCGACCAGTTTCTGCGGAACTTTTTACAAGGCCTTACGATCCGCTATCGAGTGGGCAGCACTCCGCAAACAGCTGCCGAAGACTTGTAGATGCTTTAATTGAAAACAGTAGATCGGACTCGAAAAAGTATTTTCAAATCATGAGGTTTTAGTGGCACTTCTTTCTTTGCGCAGCATATGCCTGGCCTTTGGCGGGCCACCCCTGTTCGACGGCATCAACCTGCAGATCGAGGCGGGGGATCGCTTGTGTCTGTTGGGTCGCAACGGCACCGGTAAATCAACCCTGCTCAAGCTGATCAGCGGTGAATTGCCGCCTGAAGGGGGTGAGATCTCCCGCCAGCAGGGTTTGCGGGTAGCGCTGGTCTCCCAGGAAGTCCCCCAGGGGCTGGCCGGCACGGTTTTCGACGTGGTGGCGTCCGGCATGGGCAACGCATCCGCGCTCCTGGCCGAATACCATCAGGTGAGCCACCAACTGGCGCAGGAGGGGAGCGAAACCCTGCTCGCACGTCTGGAGACACTACAGCACAAGCTGGAGGAGAGTGGCGGCTGGCATCTGCACCAAGAGGTGGAGCGGCTGCTTAATCGCCTGCAACTGGAGGCGGATGACGAATTTTGCGCCCTGTCAGGCGGCACCAAGCGCCGCGTGCTGTTGGCCAAGGCGCTTGTGGGTGAGCCGGATATCCTGCTTTTGGACGAGCCGACCAACCACCTGGACATCGACACCATTGTCTGGCTGGAGGATTTCCTCCTCAAAAACATCAGGACCGTGCTGTTTGTGACCCATGACCGGGCCTTTGCCCGGCGGCTCTCCAACCGCATTGCCGAACTGGACCGGGGCCGGATGTATGCCTTCAGCTGCGGCTATGACGAATTTGTGGAACGGCGCGAAGCGTTATTGGAGGCCGAGGTTACCCGCCAGGCCCTGTTCGATAAAAAGCTGGCCCAGGAGGAGGTCTGGGTGCGCCAGGGGATCAAGGCCCGCCGCACCAGGAACGAGGGCCGGGTGCGGGCACTGAAACAGCTGCGCGAGGAACAGCGCCAGCGGCGGGAGCGGCTGGGAACAGCCAAGATTCAGCTGCAGGAGGGTGAACGCTCCGGCAGGATGGTGGCAGAGGCTGAGGCGGTTTCCTTTGCCTATGACAACCGGCCGGTGATCACGGAGCTGACCACCACCATCATGCGCGGCGACCGGGTGGGGATCATCGGTCCCAACGGCTCGGGCAAGACCACGCTGCTGCGGCTGCTACTGGGGGAATTGACCCCACACAGCGGTAACATCAAGCTCGGCAGCCGCCTGGAGGTGTTGTACTTCGACCAGCTGCGCGAACAACTGGACCTGTCCAAGAGTGTCCAGGAGAACGTGGGCGAGGGGAACGACACCCTGGTGATCAACGGCAAGCCGCGCCATATCATCGGCTATCTGCAGGATTTTCTGTTTTCACCGGAACGGGCCCGCAGCCCGGTCAGCATCCTGTCCGGCGGTGAGCGCAATCGGCTGCTGCTGGCCAAGCTGTTTACCAAGCCGTCCAATGTGCTGGTGATGGACGAACCGACCAATGACCTGGATGCCGAGACCCTCGACCTGCTGGAGGATCTGCTGCTGGAGTATAGCGGCACCTTGCTGCTGGTGAGTCATGACCGTGAATTTCTTAACAATGTGGTCACCAGCACTTTGGTCGTAGGCGCGGATGGCCGGGTCAGGGAGTTCGTGGGAGGGTACGACGACTGGTTGCGGCAGGCGGCAGCAGAGAATCTGTCAACTGTTGCCGGCCTGAAGCCTGTTCAGGACAAGTCAAGGCGTCAGGCCGAGCGTGCCCGCAAGCTGAGCTTCAAGGAGGAACGGGAGCTGGAGGGCATGCCGGAGCTGATCGCTGCTTTGGAGGAGGAACAGGAACGGCTGCATATGACCCTGGCAGATCCAAATTTCTACAAAAATGCCGGGGCCGAGGTGCTGACCTTTAATGTCCGCCTGGAGGCGCTGGAGGCGGAGCTGGTGCAGGCTTACCGGCGTTGGGAGGAACTGGAGGCACTGAAGCAGGAATCTCGTGCAGCCTGATTGACATGTTCCCTTGCTTAAAGTAATGTATACAAATTTTGAACAATGATAAATGAACCACAACAGATACAGAACATGCGGGAGATCTAATCAATGAGAGGGATTATGCAAAGATCGAGACGTAACATGGTAAAGACAATTATGGCAGGAGTGATGCTTGCCATGGCATTTACGGGAGTGTCCCTTGCAGCGTCGCAAGGTGGAAAGATTGCAACGGTTACAATTCCACAGACTCCAACACAATACGCCAGTGAACCGCAGCCTCTCACGGCTAACCAATGCGGACAGTGCCACCCCGGCCTGTTCCGCAACCTCAGGGATGACGGCGGACGGCACCGTTTTGCATGTCAGAACTGCCATAACACATTCCACGCCTATAACCCGCGCAAGGGGAACTGGGATGCAATCATGCCCAAATGCGCCTCCTGTCATGAAGCGCCCCACGGTCCCAAAATAACCAACTGCAACGCCTGTCATGCCAATCCCCACGCGCCAAAGAAGATCGACGCGTCAGCTCAACTTGCGACAGCCTGCTTCGACTGCCATGGCTCCGTCCGGGATCAGCTTGTTAAGAACCCCAGCAAGCATTCCAAGGTCCCTTGTATGAACTGCCATACGTCTCACGGCGCGATACCTTCCTGCTTCAGCTGTCACAAACCGCATGTCGAAGGACAGGCGTTGACGACCTGCATTCCGTGCCATCCGGCTCACCAGCCGTTACGGGTCACCTACGGCAAGGATGTACCGTCTCGCACGTGTGGCTCCTGCCACGCCAAGGAATTTAATGCGGTATCGAAGGACTCCAGCAAGCACAAGAAGGTCGCCTGCGTCACCTGCCACAAGGATCGGCACCGGTTTATCCCCCAGTGTTCCGGTTGCCATGGCAAACCGCACCAAAAGCTGATTCACGAGAAATTCCCGCAATGCCTCACCTGCCACATCGACGTTCACGACATGCCGGTCATGCCGTCACCGTCAAAGAAATAGCCCGGAACAATAAATACATCCTGACGTAAAAAAGCCCCCGGCAGACTGCCGGGGGCTTTTTTGTAATTGCCAGGTTCGGCTTCAAAGCGGGGCTATTTTCCCACGTCAAGCAGTTCCACATCAAAAAGCAGTGTGGCATTGGGGGGAATCACTCCACCGGCACCCCTGGCGCCGTAGCCAAGTTTGGCAGGGATAATCAGCTTGCGCTTGCCGCCTACCTTCATGGACATGACGCCTTCATCCCAGCCGGGGATGACCTGTCCTACCCCGATCACAAAATCGAAGGGTTGCTTGCGATCTACAGAACTGTCAAACTTGGTGCCATTCTCCAGGGTGCCGGTGTAGTGCACCTTGACTTTTTTGCCTGCCACCGGCGAGGCGCCTTTACCGATTACCTGGTCGATGTACTTGAGCCCCGAGGCGGTCGTAACGGTCTTGCCTGCCTTTGTCTCGTCCTTTGCGGCAAAGGCCGGCACGGCAAGCAACGTTGCCAATACACCCATCAATACCGTTTTCATCATGTGCTTCATTTCTTGTAGCCTCCTTAATTGAATTTGTTACCTGCTGCATCAGCGTCTTACTTCTTTTGACGTCCCTTTTCGTTGATCAGCTTGACAACGCCTTCGGTAACGTCCAGAGGAACCACATTGCCGGCAAGATAGACCAAATCGCGCTTAACGGTCACAAGTGTCAGGCCGTTGCTCTTGGCGTATTCTGCTGCTGCCTGCTCAATCTTTTCGAAAAGGGTACGGCTCAATTCCTGTTGCAGTTCCTGAAGCTCATTGTCTGCTTTCTGGACGAATTTCTGGTATTCAGCGACCTTTTTTTGAAACTCTTTGGCTTTGGACTCACGTTGTTGCTGGGTAAGGGTGGGGAGTTTGGCTTCTATTGCGGCCCGTTGTTTGTCCAACTGTTTCCTTTTGCTTTCGATCTGGTTCTGGAGTTTATCTTTCTTTTCAGTGAGCTTGGCCTGTCCGGCCTTGCCGGTTTCCGACTCGGTACTGACACGGATGAGATCCACGTAGCCGATCAGAATTGCCGTTTGCGGCTTGAAAGCCTCAGGTGTGATCTGCGGGGTGACAGCTGGCGCTGTGACCGTAAGCGCTGGTTGCTCCGCAGGTTTTGTGCTTGGGGATGCGGCTGTTTTGGGAGTTGCTTCTGTTACTGCTTGCGGTGCAGGTGGTGACGCTTTTTGATCGCCAGTAGTGCTCTGCGCAATTGCCACGGTTGGCAAGGCACAAACCAGTAACAGGGTCAGGAGCTTTTTGTAGACGGATTTCATGGGTTAACCTCATGGGCAGGCTCTGCCTGCTGTATCGATAAAGTGACTGGAAGAGGATAGATGGTTTCCCGGCAGGAGACAACCTTGTTTTTCATCCTGCCTTGAGATTGTTGCTGCAAGCCATGCGGCGTTTGATAATGTCAAAAATAACAATTAAAAAATAAAACAGCTTGACAATGGTGGGGTGATTTTTCTAAGATTGTTAAATAAACAAAGGCTGTGATGAGGAGTAGTAGTTGTTTCGGGCTTTCCAGAGAGCCGGTGGTTGGTGTGAACCGGTAAGCACGAATGATGAAC
>MHXL01000017.1:9187-9946 GCA_001824455.1 Desulfuromonadaceae bacterium GWB2_53_15 | reverse complement strand
AGTGGCATGCCTCTGTCAATGAAAAACTTTACAGCTCCTGATTTTGCCCAACGATTATTCGCGCTCCGGAATTGGTATAGCCCCTTTACCGAGTTTGCCGGCCAGTTCCTTGGCTGCTTCCTGATCCAGTTTTCTACCGACACGCACGCGATACCATGTTCCCTTGTCGCCTTGATTGGATTCTATTATGGTGACGCTATATCCTTTGCCGGCAAGTTTGTTTTTCAAGGTTTCAGCTTCTGACCTCAGGCTGTAAGAGGCAACCTGAACCGTAAATACGTTGCTATCTTGTTTTGCTGTGTGTTTTTCTGATGCGGACTGAGGATTCACTGTGGTCGCTTTAGTGCTGTCGGCTCCCGCTTGGGGAGGCTTGTTCAGGTTAGAGGGAATGGCTGCCTGGAGCGGCTGCTTGGACTTGTCATCATTGGTATTGATGCCGCTTCCCATCACGTTGTTTTTTTGACCGCTGGGCAGTGTCTTATAAAAGCTGAGTGGCGAATCCTGTGCCGCTTGGGTTCCGGGTGCGACTTGCGGTGGTTGCGATGGTTGCACTGGGGCTGCGGGTTGTATGGGTGGTTGAACGCCAGCAGGAGGAGTGGTTGGCTGTTGTGGGGAATTCTCAAGGCTTGTCTGTTCTGTCGCTGCTTGAAATGCCTTTTTTGCCGACCGTTGTGAAAAAAACCAACCGGTACCAAAGCCAATAATGAAGGTGATCACTCCGGTGGCGATGACAATGGTGGTGATCATCCCGATCGGTTC
>MHXL01000017.1:6121-9178 GCA_001824455.1 Desulfuromonadaceae bacterium GWB2_53_15 | reverse complement strand
TTGTTTTTTATTTTGTGCAGTGACGTAGGCTTGTTTGGGTTCGCTGTAATCTATTCGCATGTGTGACTCCGCTACATTCGATCAGGTGCTGATATGCCTAGTATGGAAAGGGCGTTCTTCAGGGTTTGGGCAGTGCGTTTCAGCAGATAAAGACGCGCTCTGGTCAGGGTGGGATCATCAGTGATGACCCGATTTTTATTGTAGAAACTATGGAAGCAACTTGCCAGATCGGTCAGGTAATTGGTCAGACGATGCGGCTCGAAGTGCAGGGCGCTGTCATCAACGGTATCGGGCAGTGCGGACAGCAGTTTGACAAGCTGTAGCTCCTCCGGCGTTTCCAGGACAGCGATCTCCTCTGATGCCGGATGCTCAGGTGCAAAAAATCCCTTTTCGGCGGCATTGTCAAAGATGCTGCAGATGCGGGCATGGGCATATTGTACATAGTAAACCGGATTGTCAGGCGACTGCTCCTTGGCCAGATCGATGTCAAAGACCAACTGCGAATCGGGCTTGCGCATGATGAAGAAAAAGCGGGTGGCATCACGACCGACTTCATCGATCAGATCCCGCAGGGTGACATAGCTGCCGGCGCGTTTTGAAATCTTGACCTCTTCGCCGCCTCGCAAAACCGTGACCATCTGGTGCAGTACATATTCCGGCCATCCTTGGGGAATGCCACGGTTGAGGGCCTGTAAGCCGGCTCGCACCCGGGTGATGGTGCTGTGATGGTCGGAGCCCTGCTCGTTGATGACGCGGGTGAAACCGCGCTCCCACTTGGCCAGATGATAGGCAATGTCGGGGACGAAATAGGTGTAGCCGCCATCGCTTTTGCGCATCACCCGGTCCTTGTCGTCACCAAAGGCTGTTGTTCGCAGCCATAGCGCGCCTTCCTGCTCATAGGTGTGGCCGTTTTCGTTGAGCAGACGTACTACGTCATCGACGCGGCCTTCGCTGTAGAGGCTGGATTCCAGGGTAAAAACGTCGAAATGGACGTCGAAGGCCTTTAGATCCAGATCCTGTTCGCGGCGCAGGCAGGCCACGGCAAAGTCGCGAATGGCATCCAGATTGGTGGGATCGCCCAGGGCGGTGACATGCCGATCGTTGGCGTCCACCGTTTCGTTGGCCAGGTACGAACGGGCCACGTCCTTGATGTATTCCCCCTGGTAGCCGTCGGTCGGCCAGTTTGGGCTATCCGGTTCGATACCCAGGCAGCGGGCCTGTACCGAGAGGGCCAGGTTTGTGATCTGTTGTCCGGCATCGTTGTAGTAGAATTCACGGGTTACATCCCATCCGCTGGCGCTGAGCAGTCGGCAGATCGTGTCGCCGATGGCAGCCCCCCGTCCGTGCCCAATGTGCAGTGGCCCGGTCGGGTTGGCGCTGACAAATTCCACCTGCACCTTTTTGCCTGCCCCGGTTGTAGTAAGCCCGAAATTCATTCCCTGTGATTCGATCTCCATAAGCGTGGCTTGCCAGGCGGCAGGGGCTACAAACAGGTTGATGAAGCCGGGGCCGGCTATCTCGGTCTTTGTCAGCAGGCCATCTCCATTGCCGATATGACGGAGGATGATCTCCGCTACTTGACGCGGCGCCTTGCGTTCTGCCTTGGCAAGTTGCATGGCTACATTGCAGGAAAAATCCCCATGTTCCGGATTGGCTGGTGTGCCGATGACAACGGCTGGCAGGGGTGAAGAAAAAAGCTCCTCCGCGTTAGCGGCGGCGTGCAGGGCGTTTTCAACGAGGGAGGCAATTCGGTGGCGCATCATTTATGTGGAGCTTCCTTGCAGTCGGTTTGAGTGCATTCATCTTCGTCAGCGTCCTTGATGCTGACGTCGCGGGAAAAATCGGGGCAGCGTGCCCCTCCATCGCTCACGCAGAAGCGTTTGGAACATTTCTCGCGCCAGGCGCAGACGGCACAGCTTTGTCTAGACATAGTTTTGATCCTGATAAGATTAAGGTTGCTTCTTTTCCTGAGGGAACTGGTAGATGATTTCGTTACTGCGAACAAGCCCGAAGTCTTTGCGGGCGATACTCTCCAGGTAGCGGCGGTCGCTCTTAAGCGCCATGATCTCCCGCTTCAGATGTTCATTTTCGACCTTGGTCTCGCTCAAGCGGGAATCTATTTTGCTTTTATCCTGTTTGAGTTCGTAGATGCGTAGCAGCCCTTTATCACCGAAAACGGTAAAGAACAGGATGAAGGCGATGCATCCCGCAGGGATGAAGTACATCCTTTTCTGCAATCGTAGCTTCATGCTGTTACCCTTTAGCTGATCCTTGCGGAAAAATAGGCCGCTGCTTTTCTCAGTCCGGTTTCCAGATCTATATTCGGTTTCCATCCCAGTTTCATGTTGGCCAGTGAAATATCGGGCCGCCGCTGTTTAGGGTCATCCTGTGGCAGTGACTTAAAAATAATTTTGGATTGTGATCTTGTTATTGTAATGATTTTCTCGGCAAACTCAAGGATTGTGTTCTCCACCGGATTGCCAAGATTGACCGGGCCAATAAAGTCGTTGCATTCCATCATTCTGATCATTCCGTCCACCAGGTCGTCCACGTAGCAGAAGGAGCGGGTTTGGGAGCCGTCGCCGTAGACAGTGATGTCCTCGTTTCTCAGGGCTTGCAGGATGAAGTTGGAAACCACGCGACCGTCGTTCTCGGCCATTCTGGGGCCATAGGTGTTGAAGATTCTAATGATGCGAATATCCACGTTGTTCTGGCGGTGATAGTCCATCATCAGCGTTTCTGCTACCCGCTTGCCCTCGTCATAGCAGCTGCGGATGCCGATCGGGTTGACGTTGCCCCAGTAATCCTCGGTCTGGGGGTGTACCTGGGGGTCGCCGTAGACCTCCGAGGTGGAAGCCTGGAGGATGCGAGCCTTGACGCGCTTGGCCATCCCCAGCATGTTGATGGTGCCCATAACGCTGGTTTTTGTAGTTTTGACCGGGTTGTACTGGTAGTGAACCGGCGAGGCCGGACAGGCCAGGTTGTAGATCCGTTCAACTTCCAGCAGTATCGGTTGAGTAATGTCGTGGCGGACGAGTTCGAAACGGTGGCTGTCCA
>MHXL01000017.1:0-6094 GCA_001824455.1 Desulfuromonadaceae bacterium GWB2_53_15 | reverse complement strand
CGGTAAAGAAGTTGTCCAGACAGATAACGTCATGGCCTTCATTCAGCAACCGTTCGCACAGATGTGAGCCGATGAATCCGGCGCCGCCGGTAACCAGGATGCGCATGGGTTACCTCACCTGGCCGCAGGCATTAGCGCCGCTACGTCCCAGCGGGATGTAGCTGAAACCGGCAGCGCTCATGCGCTCGGGCTTGTAGAGGTTGCGACCATCCACGATGACGGGGTTTCTCAGGGCAGTCTTGATGCGGTCAAAATCCGGGTTGCGGTACTCATTCCAGTCGGTGATGATCGTCAGGGCGTCAGCGCCGGTCAGGATCTCATACTGGTTATGGCTGTACTCGATGCGGTTGCCGAACACCTTTTGGGCCTCCTTGATGGCCTCCGGGTCGTGGGCCCGCACCGTGGCTCCGGCTGCCAGCAGGCGCTCGATGATGGTGATAGCCGGTGCTTCACGCATGTCGTCGGTGCGCGGCTTGAAGGCAAGTCCCCAACAGGCGATCGTGCGTCCGATGAGCGGTTTTTCCAAGTCCGGTCCGCCCAAGGCCTTGATCAGTTTGTCTGCCAGAACCTCTTTCTGGCGTTCATTGACGTCTTCAACACCCTTGAGCAGCAGGAAGTCGAAGTTGCATTCCTCTCCGGTTCTGATCAGGGCCTTGACATCCTTGGGGAAGCAGGATCCGCCATAACCGGGGCCGGGAAACAGAAAATCGTAACCGATGCGGGAGTCTGAACCGATTCCTTCGCGGACAGCAGCCACGTCAGCACCCATGCATTCACACAGGCCGGCGATCTGGTTCATGAAGGAGATGCGTGTTGCCAGCATGGCATTGGCGGCATACTTGGTCATCTCGGCGCTGCGGATGTCCATGACGATCATGCGATTCTGCTTGCGCATGAATGGGTCGTAGAGTTCTTTCATGATCTCGGCGGTGCGCACATTGTCGGTGCCGATTACCACCCGGTCGGGTTTCATGAAGTCCTCGATGGCCGCCCCTTCCTTGAGGAACTCCGGGTTGGAGACCACATCGAATTCCAGATCAACCCCGCGGATGGCCAGTTCTTCTTTCACGGCGGCGCGTACCTTGTCGGCGGTCCCAACCGGAACGGTGGATTTGTCGACGATGATCTTATAGCCGGTCATGGCCCGCCCGATTTCACGGGCAACGCCCAGAACGTATTGCAGGTCGGCCGAGCCGTCTTCGCCGGGCGGGGTGCCGACAGCGATAAAGCTGACCAGGGATGACTGGACTGCTTCGCAGCAGTTGGTGGTAAAGGAGAGCCGCCCCTCGGCCTGATTGCGCAGAACCATTTCCTTGAGGCCCGGCTCGTAGATCGGTATGATGCCCTGTTTGAGCCCTTCGATCTTGGCTTCGTCCACGTCGACGGCGATAACGGTATTGCCGCTTTCTGCAAAGCAGGCAGCCGCTACCAGGCCGACGTATCCGGCGCCGATGATACAGATTTTCATTCATTCACTCCAAGTGCCATAAATATCAGGATTAGTGCTGGTTTATAGCATATTATCCATTTGTAATTCCAGCTCTAATTATAGTTCATCCGCGGCCTTTTTCAGGCGAATGGCCTCTGAATAGGCCTCGTTGCGAGAAAAGCCTGTGATTTCCACTGCTTTGCGGGCGGCATCTTTCACCGATAGTCCCTCTTCATCCAGTAATCGGCGCAGTACCTCGTCGAGCGGTTCGGCAGCCTGTTCGGCCGGTTCTCCCGGCGCCACCAGGATAACCACTTCCCCCCTTACCTTGTTCTGCGCTACTGCAGTCATGACCTCCGAGACAGTGCCCCGGATGAATTCTTCAAAGATCTTTGTCAATTCCCGGGCCACAACGATCTGCCGATCACCCAGCACCTCGCGAAGATCGCGCAGTGAATTCTCCAGGCGGTGGGGTGCTTCGTAGAGCACCAGTGTGCCAGGCAACCCGGCCAAGCCGGCCAGAAACGATCTCCGTTTGCCCTGGCGTGACGGCGGAAAACCGGCAAAGGTGAAGTTGTCGCTGGGCAGTCCCGAGGCTGAAAGGGCTGTCACCGCGGCACAGGGGCCCGGGATGGGAATGACCGTAATACCTGCAGCCACTGCATCCCGTACCAGATGATAGCCGGGGTCGGAGACGCAGGGGGTACCGGCGTCGGAGATCAGTGCAACTGATTTCCCCTGGAGTAGCGTACCCAGGATGCGTTCGCCTTTGAGTTGCTGGTTATGGTCGAAGTATGAGGTCAGGGGTTTGGAAATGTTTAAATGATTTAGCAGCTTGAGGGAGTGGCGGGTGTCCTCGGCTGCGATCAGGTCCACCTCGCCCAGGATACGTGCGGCCCGGTAGGTCACATCCTCCAGATTCCCGATGGGAGTCGCTATTATGTAGAGGGTACCGGTCATTTATTTCAGACTGGAGATGTAGCTATGGATGCCTTCCAGAATTCCCTCGGCAGCCATTGTCTGGTAGGCAGGGTCTTTCAGACGGGATTCTTCTAGTGCGTTGGAGAGGAAGGCGGTTTCCACCAGTATGCTCGGCATGCTGGCGCCGACCAGTACGTAGAACGGGCCTTGCTTGACCCCCAGGTTCTTGACATCGGCGTGGCGACCGTGGGCCTTTTTATAGAGCGACTTTTGTACCTCATCGGCCAGGTGGGCCGAATCGTTCAGCTTGTAGTTTGCCATCAGATCGAACAGGATAGCCTGCAGGACGCTGACCTTTTCCAGTGAGGTGCCGTTCTCCTTGGCGGCCAACTGGGCAGCCTTCTCGGTCTTGGCCAGGTTGAGGTAATAAGTCTCAATGCCGGCGGCCGATCGGTTGGGGGCGGCATTGGCGTGAACCGAAACAAACAGGTCGGCGTTGACCTTGTTGGCGATGGCGGTGCGCTCCTCCAGGGGAATAAACACGTCGCTGGAGCGGGTCATGACAACATCCAGGCCCAACTCTTCCTTGAGTAATTCTCTCAGCTTGAGGCCAATGGCCAGGACTACGTCCTTCTCCTGGATGCCGCTGGGGCCAACGGCTCCCGGGTCATGACCACCGTGACCCGGGTCGACCACAATTCGCCGGATCTTGGCGATGCCGGCTTTTTTGGCCAGTTTGACCTTGACCGGCTGCGGTTCTGCACGTTTAGTTTCCACCGGCAGCTCCGGTTTTGAGATGGAATCGTCCAGGCGGGAAATTTCGGTGCGCCGTTCACCGCGTACGTCGATCACCAGTCGTGCCGGATCAGACAACGGGAAGACCTTGTAGTCCTTGATGTTTTCCGTATCAAGCACCACCCGCACCACCTCCGGCTTGTACTGGGCAACCCGCGCCCCCTTCAGCAGGCCGTCCCCGATGGTGATGTCCTTCACCCCCTTGCCGAGTTTGCTGCGGTTGATATCGATGTAGATCCTGCCTTGCTTTCCCGCGTTCCCGGTACCCAGCTCGTGAGCCTCCCAGGCGACATCCCGGTCCAACTCCAGCGAGATGCGGGTGTAGTCCGGATTGGACCAGTGCTTGATCTCGCCCAGCAGGGCCAAGGGGCGCGTGGCAGCCGAGGTCTGTGTGCTGAAGGAGGGTTTTTTAGCAGTCTTCTTCCTGGCGGCTTGGACCGGGAAGGGGAGCAACAGGTTGGCGATCAGGAGGAAGATTAATATGTGAACGTATCGATTCATGGGGTCGCTTTTTATGTCAGCAGGATCTGCTCAGTAAAGTAGCTTACACTTTTAGCAGATATATCCGTGTAATTCAACTGATTGGGGTTAATGAAACTATAGCGCAAACGGCAATTCATGTAAAAGCAACATTACTGCCGGGAATAAGCCCGTAATCAATATCCCATTTCACCGCCCCAATGACGGGTCGGCTGGCTGTCGTCTGTGCTGTAAATTGGTGATGGGTGAATTAAATGCGAGATTTTGTTGATGCAGAGATTATGGTGAGTTGATTCCTGACGAAGTTAAATTCCAGGGGTGCAGCGTTAATTTGCCGCACCCCTGGTGTTAGTATACGATTTGATGACAATTATTGCTGTAGTCTCGTTCTTACGATCAATTTGATCACCTCGGCGGATTTTTTAATCATCCGATGCTTGTCGTAAAAGACCGCCAGTGTTTGCAATACTTCAATTTGGCGGCCAGTCAGGTTTGCAGCCGCGAAGCTTGCAGCACTCGCGCGATACAAATTCTCCGCTTCTGTATCTAACCGTGCTTCCTGCGCTATTTTGCCGAGTTTTGCAAGTGCATCGGCAACCACTGATTGGCCTTGTGACGATGCTATTGCTTTGAGGTCTGATATTGTATCCGGATGCGTGAGAAATGCCTGCTGCTTGGTGACGGATTTTTGCGCGTCGGTAATGATGAGGCAGTTCGCCGGGTAAGGAAAGGATGGGTCGGTTGCCTTGTTTAAAAGATCATCCCCCGGCCGTGGCAGGTCGATCATGTCATAATAGCGCTTCAACAGTCTGCGGCGAATATCCGGCCGGGCGGTATAGGCCGGGGAGTTGGTATCCACTGTCCAGACACTGTGGGCAGGTGCGTAGCCAAAGGCAGCATCGTATGGAAAAGCTCCCTGGTAGGAGAAGTTGGAGTTCTTGATCACGGCATACAGCGTCTTGTTGGCAAAAACCTTGGTAGGATTGAACAGTGCAAGCGAGAATTCCCTAGAGTGAGATTCATACAGCTGCGGTCCGCTGGCTGCGATTTTATAAAGATCGAAATCGTTGCACATGCCCTTGGCATTGATCGAAATGCATAAACATGGGGGGTAATTGATAATGTACAGACCCAGGTAAGAGCTCATCAATTCCTTGGTGGGCTGCAGAAGCTGGCAGGCGTCATCGCCAGGAAGGCTATCATATTGAATGGAGAAATAGTCCTGGTCGCTGACGCTGTGAAAGTTGAGGTTGTCGAACTGCTTCCAGGCGCCTTTGTCAACCGTGGCGCCGCTTAAAACCACTTTGTTTGCAGTGGCGAAGCTGTCATTTGACTCCAGTGCGTCAACGCTTATGGCTGCTGTCTGTTTCGGTGCGAGTTCGATGCTGTAGTTGAAATCGACGCCAGGTTCGTAGTTTTTGAACGGATATCCCGAACTGGCAGTGTCTACAGTCGCAACGGTCTGGGGGCGACTGTCCAGTACATTGCCACGCGGAGTTCGTTGTGTGTAGCGTGGCAGATCATCCGCTCCCTCGATGCTCAAAGTAAGTTGATAAGCCGCGTTGCCTTGCTGTTTTGGTTTCCAGCTGCCAGTGAAAAAATCCTTGCTGCCGGTGAGCGGTACGGAGATGTTCACATTACTACCGTCGGCAGCCCGTCCGGCCAGCCGGAGTTTTACCGTCTCTTTCTTCATGGCACCGGAAGTTGAAAACTTCACGTTGAACACCAGCGTTTTATTCGCTATCGGGATGATAGGCTCGGAGAATATTTCAAGCTTCCGCGTGTAGTCAGCGCCGCCGTATACCCATGAAGCCCGATACTTAATCCTGGGCTGTTCACATGGCTTGAGTGCATCTTTTGCACCGTCAGTGACATAAACCGCTTCGACGCTTTCGATGTTGGGTGGAGGAGCTGCAATGCTGCTTGAGAGATGCTGAACGTCCAGTGAAACTTCCTTTGTCGGGATGAAAGTGGTGACAGGCCCAAAGACAAAGGCTGTCGGAAGAGCTATCGTGACCCCCGACTGTTGCGTGCAGGTAATTCGCAGTGTGTAGCGCCCCTTTGTTCCTGCGAAACAATCGCAATGCTTCGAGTAGACATGCTCTTGATGAGGTTGAATAGAACCGGCTGTCGTGTCCGGCATGAACCTCGCTCCGGCAGCTTCACCTGCCGGCAGGGCAACATCAACGTTCAGTGCCTGAATATTGGCAGGGAAGTCGCCGAAATTCCTCACGGTATACGAGCAATCCAGCGGATCACCCAATTTCGGCCAAGGGTCGCTGATGCTCAGTGCCTTGACCACGGCCAGATCTACGTAAGTCGGTTGCATCGCACTGTAATCTTCGACGAACCAGCCCCTGTACCAGAAATGGTTCCCGCTGACATCGGCCAGTGAAGATGTGAAGTGCGGATCCGAAGGGTCGGATGTCAATGTTACCAATCGATCAGGGGCGTTATTGTCGTAAATGT
>MHXL01000016.1:9963-11549 GCA_001824455.1 Desulfuromonadaceae bacterium GWB2_53_15 | reverse complement strand
GCTTGACGACCCAGTCGGAATCCTGTTTCAGCTCTTCCCGCGCCAGAGCCTGAAGGAATTTTCCTTCCTTAACCGAAGTAATGGATGCCCCCAGCTTGTCCACCTCTGTGCCGAAGGATTCCAGAGCTTTGCCGTACCTAACTGCCGCTTGGCCGTAGCTGTTCAGTTTTCCGTAGGCAAAGGGCACGGCCAGGAGCGCCTCCTGTACCGCAGGATCGGTGACTTCCCGTTCCGCCAGAATGCTCCAGGGAACCAGCGCCCTGTCGAAGAGACCTTGGGAGGCGTCCGCCCAGCCAGAGCCGAGCAGGGCCCGGTTGGAGAACGGACCGCTCAAGCGAACCCGCTCCAGGACCAGCTTGGCGTTGGCGCCGGCGTTTTCATCCAGAAGTTTGTAGCCCAGGACCAGGTTGGACTTGTCCTTGATGGCCAGTGCGTCCTGGGCATCGCCTTTGAGTTGCCCGGCGCGGTCCAGTGACTCCCGCCCCTCCTGTTCCTTTCCCTCTTTGATCAGGGCGATGCCCCGGTTATAGCCGGCAAAGCCCTCCTGCCCCTTGGCCCCCTGAAGGTCCTGGAATACCCGCCCCGCTTCTTGGAAACGGTTGTTTGCCATCAGGATCTGCCCTCGCAAAAATTCCACGTTGTCCCGGATTGCCGCTGGGACCTCCCCGCGCATCCGTTCCAGGGCCTGGAGCGCATTTTCCGGCTGATCTTTCCGGAAATTAAGCCGCGCCAGCCGATACACCGCTTCATTGCGCACCGGGTC
The DNA here is from genome assembly GCA_001824455.1 of Desulfuromonadaceae bacterium GWB2_53_15. Classification (GTDB taxonomy): domain Bacteria; phylum Desulfobacterota; class Desulfuromonadia; order Geobacterales; family Pseudopelobacteraceae; genus JACPFJ01. The sequence continues at coordinate 10,786 of MHXL01000016.1, read as the reverse complement.
CGCGACGTTTCCCTCGATTACCGCGGTGATGGCGCGCCCTGCCCTGAGGTGCATCCGATAGCCAAGCTCGAAATCGCCCACACCGAACTCAGCCTGGTTGATGTGGTGAGAGAGGGTGTCGAGGCCCGGCTCATCGAGCCGGCGGTACTGCCCCAGTTCGGTGTCAAGTCGGGCGATGGAGTTGAACCACTCCCCCTGGTAGGCGTGGTAAAGCGCCTCTCCGAAGTAGACATCCTTCAGCCCTTTTGACGGGTAGCTTTCCGCTCCCGCCGCCGAGACCGCCAGCAGCAGGCAGACCACTATGAGAGTCAATCTGGACATGACTACCAATCCTTTAGGGTGACTGTTTTGCCGCCGGCCACGACCCCAACCAGCTTGGGACCGATATTCTTGGTAATGGTGAAACGCTCACCCTTGCGGAAATCCGAGTCTCCCTCGGTTTTTCCCTGAACTGTCACCTGCAAGGCGTGGTCACCGGTGCGGATATTGCCCACATAGATGCGCTGTACCCCGCCTTTCTGAAGAGCTTCGAGCTCCTTGAAGGTGTACAGGTGATGGGCGACCGATGTGCCGTCCAACTCGATATCCACGGCATCCAGCCGGGATTTGTCACCCTCGGCCAACGACACGAAAATCGCCACCTGGGTGTCGGACGGGTACAGAAGCTTCTCTTCCAGCCGATTCAGTTCCGTTGCAATGGAGAGAACATCGGTCTTGATTTCCTGCACCTGCTCATCCAGCCCCTTTATCTGTTCCTTGGGTGCTTGCTCCCCGTAGGCGGGGAGGCTGAACAGAAACGCTGAAATTCCTACTACGATCATCT
>MHXL01000016.1:9838-9956 GCA_001824455.1 Desulfuromonadaceae bacterium GWB2_53_15 | reverse complement strand
TTTGAACATATGCGCCACCCTTTGTTTTGCCCCTTCGGGCTTTTCGTTAAAGAACCTGATTAGCACTGTTCTTCCGTAATTAGGCTTCATGATCCCCTCTCCCTGAGGGAGAGGGTTA
>MHXL01000016.1:9660-9802 GCA_001824455.1 Desulfuromonadaceae bacterium GWB2_53_15 | reverse complement strand
CTGCCACAACACTAAATCCCCATGAATCCCCCTTTGCAAAGGGGGACTTAACCACACTAAAATTTCCCCACCACATTGATGAACACACCCTGATGCCGATAACTCAGGTCCGTCAGGTCGTCGGAGAAGTCGCTGAAGTTGT
>MHXL01000016.1:6881-9610 GCA_001824455.1 Desulfuromonadaceae bacterium GWB2_53_15 | reverse complement strand
AGCACCCCGCTGCGCCGATCATGGGCATCGGGCAGATCCAGCATGCGGCCCTCCAGCAGGGCATCCCACTTTTTGAGAAAATGGTAGTCGACCCGGGCCACGTACAGGTGGGCGCGGCTGTCAAAGTACTCGGGATTGACACGGTCCATGCTTACCTGTCCCAGCCGGAAGGCGTATTTGCCACCGATGGTCAAGGTCTGGGTCAGATCGTACATGACATCGGCCGACAGGATGTGACTGCGCTGCATGACGCCGGCCGCCGTGCTGGTGCCGTTGATCTGTTCCGCTGCCGGCACGTTGAAGAAGAAGGTGTACTTGAACAGGGCGTTGAGCCGGTCATTTTCAACAGGACGGTAGGCATAGCCGACCACCGCCTCGGTGTAGCTGCCGTCGTAGAACTGCCCCTGGGAACTGGTGCTCTGGGAGTAGTTGAATTTGCCGATCAGCCGCCAGTCGGGACTAATCTGATATTTGAGGCTGTTCTTCAGCAGCCAGCTGGTGCGCTCGACGCTGCTGGTATCCGGCTGCTCCGAGTCATCCAGACGATATTCCACGGCACTGGCTATTTTCACTTTGCCGAATTCATAGCCGGCGTTCACACCGGCCGCTTTTCTGGTGAGCTTGGCGCCGGTCAGATTGTCTTTGAGGGTACCGAAGTCGACCTTGGCTCCCAGATTAAGTTTATCGGTAGGGGTCAGGTTGACGCCGTAGGTATGGATCAGGCCGGTGGGGGCATCGCCATGGGTGTAGCGTTCTTCCCCGTAGACACTGACGCTGTCCGAGTAGCGGCTGCGGAACCCTGACGTCACGGCACCCTTTCTGGCCTGCACACCATTATCGGAGCGCTCGTTCTCCAAGGCATAGTTGAGATAAAGCGTGGTCCGGTCGCTGTAGAGAAACTCCGTACCAAGCCGGCCGGCCAGCCCCAGATTACCCTCCGAGATCTCGCCGTTCAGCTTTATACGGTCGGTAACGCGGTAGGCACCACCGACGCCGCCCCTGTCGTTCTGATCACGATTGCCGGTGGTCTCTACGGATTTCTGACCGAACAGGTAGCCGTTCCAGCGCGCTTTGGAGTCATAGGCCGCCTTGGTCACCACATCGGTCCGGTCCCCTTCTTCCTGGGTCAGTGGGACCAGCGGGGAATGGTCTTCACGACTGTCCCGGCGCACCCCAAGGCTAAGCGTCCAGTGCTCGTTCATCTGGTAATTGGCGTTCACTTCGGCCGACTGGGTCTCAAGCCCCTTGTCCACGGTCCGCTGATCGGCCTTGAGGCGCAGCCCGAGACTATCGGTAAGCGGCAGGTCGGCGGCGCCGCCGATTTGAATGGTGTCGTTGCCGGCCATCTGGCCCGGCGCCAAATATCCGGCCTCCAGGGTCTGGCTGTACAAGCTGAGCCGGCCCCGCCAGTTTTTGTTGATATCCTGGAGACCAAGGCTGGCGTCGGCCCGGTAGGCCGAGGCGGTCGTGCTGGACTCAATCGGTGTTTGGATCAGGTTGTGATTGAAGCCCCCATCCTGGGAGTTGGTGGTGAATAGGCTTGATCCCTGGCTGCGGCCGGTTTCGACTTTGAGCCAGGTGCTGGATGTTTTGCGGAGGGTCACATCGGCCCCGACCAGGCTTTCCTCGGTTCCAGTTTCGTTGCCGCGGCTGCCGGTAACGCCGACCTTGACATGATCGCCGATCCAATAATGAGCCCTGCCGCCAAGGGTCATGGCATCCAGCTCCTCAACCCCGGGGGTGAATTCATAACGGACCACCAGGTAGACCGGATTGCCGCCGCTGGAGTCGCTATGGGCCAGCAGGTTGTCGGCTGCGGTGGAGTCCAGGGGCTGGGTCAGAAGCAGGCGCCCCTGGAGGTAATCGAGGTCGTAATCGAGCACCGGGGTCAGGTTCTTCACCGCCAGCACCATGCCGGAGTCCTTGTCGCGCACCTCGATCCGGACCCGCTCGGACCCTTGCAGGAGGTCCTGCCGGCGCAGGAAATAGAGGGAGCCGCCGGTTCCGCGGAACTCGTCGCGGCCCGCCACAGTTCCGGGTTGGGCGGCAAAACCGTCCACCACCAGGCGCTTTTCGCCAAAACTGGTGAGTCCTTTAGTCTGATAATGAAGGTTTCCGCCGTACAGGCCACGGTCCACCTGGGTCAGATCATTGTCGGTATAGCCGACCCTGAAATTGCCCCACAACCCGTAATTGGCGTCTTTCTTCAGCTTGGCGTAAAACTTGCCGCTGGTCGGCGCATCTTCCACCACCGTACTGTCATCGCCGAAGGTCGGGAAATGGTAGTCCGGGTCCATGCGCCGGAACAGCGCCTCGGGGGACTTTTTCAGGAAATTGCTGAAGATCTCGTCCAGCGGACCTTCACGCGTATCGGCGCTGGCAGTCAGCTCCCAGCCGGATCCGAACTGCCCCTTGGTGTAGAAGGCCAGCCGGCCGTCGGCATTGAAGTCCTTGCTGTACTGCGGCTTGTCCGGGGCGAGCAGCTTGGCCGGGCCATCGGTCTTGTTGGCCGACAGGGTCAGGTCGGCGATGCCCACCGTGAACCAGTCCTTCTTCTCCAGGGCCAGATCCCTCAGGAAGAGCTGACCATTGCCGGCCTTGTCCAGCACCGCAACCTCCACGGTATGCATCCCCTTGGGCAGGATTTCCTCGACGATGAAACGCCCTTTACTGTCCACCGGCCCTGGATAACCGGCCAGCCAGACCTGATGTTCGGCCGGAATCGACAT
>MHXL01000016.1:6504-6840 GCA_001824455.1 Desulfuromonadaceae bacterium GWB2_53_15 | reverse complement strand
AAGGTGCCTGTCCCCTTCCCTCCGACGAAGGTGCCTGTCCCTCTCCCTGATCGACGACCCACAACTGCTGGGTGGTGGTCTCATCGAAGGCGCCGTTTGCGTCATATACGCGGACCAGGTATTTGAGCTCCCGGACCGGAGCCGAAAATGATTCGAAATCAGCCTGCCATTCGGCCATTCCTTCGCCGTTCATCGGGATGACGGCCAGGGGAATATCGCGGACGGACTGGGGTTCCTCGAAAATCCTGACCTCGGCTCGTTTGATAAAGCTGTGGTAGTTGGTGTAGAGGCGGAAGCGGATCAGGTTCTCGACCAATTCGGTCTCAGGGAGATCCT
>MHXL01000016.1:4797-6388 GCA_001824455.1 Desulfuromonadaceae bacterium GWB2_53_15 | reverse complement strand
TCGGGGATGCTCTTGTTCGGGTCGTCGACCTGCTTGCCATCCACGGCGATCCGCATGTAATTGAGGGCATAGGGGTTGGCGGTGGTTACCTCGCGGGTCATGGGGATGATGTCCACCCCTTCGTAGTCGTTGCGGGGGATACACTCGTCATAGACGATCCGGACCTCCACCCGCGACAGGCCGGACACGGTGAATCCGGTGGTGACCGGGTCGCTGGACTGGACATAGCCCCGCCCTTCGAATTCGGCCTGTTTCGTCGCCAGCACCATCTTCTCGCCAACCTGGGTCATGGCCCGGCGAGCCCGCGCCGTGGACCAGCCGACATCGTCGCCGTAGACCGCGGCGGTGCGCCGGTCCAGGCGCTCGTTGGCGATATGGCCGACAAAGCGCAGGCGTACGTTGGCCCTGTCCTTGATCTCGTCCATGAGCTGCCGCAACCGCTCCGTATATCCGGCGGTCAGTGAGGGATTGCCGGTTTCGAACAGGATCGGGGTAATCGGGCCCGATGGCGGGTCGTAGATTTTGGTGACCGTTTCGGCCTCCCCATCATCCGGACAGAACTGGGGCTCGTCAGGCAGCTCCTGGAGCGCATCATCGTGCCAGAACTCGACCTCGACGCGCCGGTTCATGGCCCTGCCCTGGGGCGTGTCGTTGGAGGCCACAGGGCTTGATGTCCCCTTGCCGTCGCTGTCGACGGAGACTTTGGCCACTTTCATGCTGTCGTGAACGGCCAGGGCGACCCGTCTGGCCACCGCCTTCGACAGTCCGGTCTGGTCGGCGTAGATACGCTCGTCGCGCCCTTCCAGCGGAGCATTGTCGCTGTAGGCGATGAACTTGACGACGATATTCTCCTTGCCGGCCAGGTTATTCAGCGCCTGCCTGATCTGCTGCTGAAAATCCTCCGGCACCGCAACCATGGCCGCGTCATAGCCCATGGGATTGATCAGGTTCTTTACCCGAACACGGTGGGCCTGCCCTTCCTTGTAGCGCATCTTGCAGACCGTCTCGGTGCGGCAGACCTTGACGCGGTTCACCTGGCGGGGAACAATGACCTCCTTTTCCACCATCTTTTCACCGATCTCGTCATACCAGACCTCGACCTCAACCCGTCGGTTGAGCGCCCGCCCCTCTTCGGTGGCGTTGCTGGCGATGGGCTCACTGTCGCCCTTCCCTTCATAGGAGATGGCTTCGGGGGGCAGGCCAAGGGCAGTCTGGCAATATTCGGCGGTGGTGCCGGCCCGCTCGCGGGAGAGACCGGTATTGTCGCCGTATTTGGCTTTCAGGGGACCACTGAGGGACTGGGGATCGGCGTGGCCGACAAAGTGAAGACGCACGTTGAGGCGGCCGTGCATCTTTTCGAGCACACCCCGCAGAAGCGCCAGATACTGCTCGGGAATGTCCGCTTCACCGGTGCGGAAATGAATCGGGGGAACCAGGTTGGCCAGCTTGACTGTCTTCACATCCTTTTCCGGGACCAGGCGTTTCTCGGTGCGGTCACCCTGGTCCTCCGCGAAAACGGAGGGATCAAGGAGCCAGGGGGTGAAGGGTTTGTCCTTTGGCAGGTGCTGTTCAGTCGCTTCGCCGAGGCTTG
>MHXL01000016.1:4198-4789 GCA_001824455.1 Desulfuromonadaceae bacterium GWB2_53_15 | reverse complement strand
CTGGTTGCCGCCGCAGTCTTTACGCTTTGGGCAGGCGCAGTTTCGGCGCAGACGGCGGTTTTTACTCCGGCTGGAGAGAGAAGAAGGAAACATAAAATGAGGACGCTGCGTTTCACGATTGCTCCCATGTGCAAAAGAGGCTGATATCCGCTCGGGGTGCGCCCAATGCGCACTCCATACTGACAACCGGATAAACTTTAAAGCCACAATGCACAGGGGGGACAGGATCGTTTTGTGGTTTACTGCTTGATTTTCAAGTCCCCTTCAGAAAGGGGGGTAACTTTCAGCGTTACGCGATGTGACTGCTAACGAAACCTACTTGCTGCTATTCCCTTCTCCCTGAGGGAGAAGGTGGCCGAAGGCCGGATGAGGGGGCAGCAGAGCCATATACAGCAACATTTTCCCCCTCACCCTGGCCCTCTCCCTCATGGAGAGGGAATTATGCAGCCAACATTACGGGAGATTGGTTCTACTCTGTTTTCATCACGGCGGACTTCCCCGGCGCCAGAAGATCTCGGTCTCGATGGTGAGCGGATAACCGCCGTCCCATTTTCCTGTGATCTCCTTTTTCAGCGCCTTGAGGCGATCCTC
>MHXL01000016.1:3413-4156 GCA_001824455.1 Desulfuromonadaceae bacterium GWB2_53_15 | reverse complement strand
CAGCACCGACGGGCTTTTCCGCAATTCCTTCAAGAGCAGTTCGATCCTCGGCTGCCACTGCATCCGCAGCGTTACCTTCTTCGGCTGGAAGACCCCTTCCGAGATATCCAGGGAAACCACATGGTGGATGGTGGCGCCGAAGTTGTAGCGCAGCATCTTGCCACGCGTGGCCCGCTGCACCAGCGGGTTGTCCGTGGTGACCCGGTAGCCGGTGGGCAGGGTGCGGTCGTCCAGCTTGAGGATGAAGTTGGAGCCTCTGTCCTCGTCCGGCACCACCGCGCAGGTGATATGGAAGCGCCCGTGCTCGTCGGTGGTGGCAAGCAGACCCCGGGCGGTGACGACGCGCGCGCCGGCCAGCCCTTTTTCACCGGAATCGGGATAGCCGTTGTTGTTGGTATCGTCGAACACCTTGCCGATGACGTCGGTGCAGTCGAAATCCGGATCGGGGATCACGCGCACGGTGGCCGAAGCGACTCCCGAGGCGCCGCTGGCAGTGGTGTTTTCGATTACCTGGGCGCGGTTTACGTATTCACCCTCGGAAACCCCGGAGCCGACAATCATCAGGAAGTTGATGGTGTGCTTGGTATTGCCGCCCAGCTGGGCAATGCTCCAGATCAGCTGGCGGTTGGTCGTCACCGGCTCGGTCTTCTGCCCGTCCATCCTGGCCGAACCTGGTACGTACCGGAAGCCCGGCGGAAATGTATCGACCACGTTAAGATTCCTGAGCGGAACACCCAGCGTAT
>MHXL01000016.1:2822-3248 GCA_001824455.1 Desulfuromonadaceae bacterium GWB2_53_15 | reverse complement strand
AATAGGTCGTTCCCGCCCCCGCCAGTATCGAGACGCCCGGCGCCAGGTAGGAAGCCTGCGCCTCGCAGTAGTTGGCCGTGCCCGGTGCCGCATCGGCCGGACTGCCGGGGCAGGCCGGAACGGAGAACAGCGTCGTGGCGCTGCCGGAAGCCGGCGGGACCAGCTTGGATTCTCCGGCCATGTAGCCGGAGGTTGGCGGGGTGGCCTGGATCAGGTAATCCCCCCCTGAGGGGCAGGAAGGATCACTGAAGTTCAGGTCGAATTTGTAATAGCCGCTGTTGGTAGTGATCTGTCCCTGCTGGCCTGGATCGTTGAAACAGCTTGTGGCCAGCGGCGCCATGCTTGAGGCCTGAACCATCACCAGTGCGGCCCCGGTAACCGGTGTACGCATGATCGAGTTGTAGACCACGCCATTTGGTGTCACCG
>MHXL01000016.1:1577-2794 GCA_001824455.1 Desulfuromonadaceae bacterium GWB2_53_15 | reverse complement strand
GGAGTTGACGGTGATGCTGGAAATGCGCTGCATGCCGTTGGTGAAGGGAGAACTGCACCATCCGAGCTTAGCCGTTCTAGGGCCGGCGCCCGGAGCGCGGAAGCGGAGCTCGTACTGGATCGGGGTTCCGGCATTGGGTGTGACACCGCTGAAATGGTAGGAACCGTCGCTGCCGGTATAGACCGTGCCCACCAATCCACCATTTTCGTACAGTTCTGCAGCCCAGCCGGCCAGGGACAGTTCGCCGCTGTCCAGGGTGTTGTTGAAGTTCGCCTCGTGCCAGACCGTGCCGTTCAAGGTAGCGCTCCCCGGCATGCCGCCGACGGTAACCGAGACGCTTGCATCGGCGATCTGGCTGGGGGTATTCCAAATGGCCCGGGCGGTATTGGTTACCACGTTGCCGGTGGTAACGGCGTTGTTCAGCGTGACGCGCAGCCGCAGGACAACCGATTGCCCCGGTTGGAGCGCGCCGTAACTGGCGGTGATCACCGATGAGTTCAGGCTCACCCCGCTGGTGGAACCGTTCAGGGCGGCTGAATTGGCGACATAGGTGGCCTGGGCCAGGAGCGGGGTCAGGTCATCGGTTAGCACCACGCCGGTGGCCGGTACTGTGCCGATATTGGTGGCCTGGATGGTGTATTCCAGGACGCTGCCCGGCAGCGCGGCGCCGCCGCCAGCCACCACCGCCGATTTGGTGATGGAGAGCTGTTGCGCGTTTCCTACGGCGATCAGGGTCGGCTGGTAGCCGTTGGTCGGATTGCCGTCGGCGTCGGTCATAAGCGGCGGAAGTTCAGTGGTCGCCACGCTTCCCTGGTTGCTGATGATGGTTCCGGTAGCTACGCCCGGGTTGACCTGTACCCGGAAGGTCACGACAGCCGTGCCTCCTGCCGGCAACGTTCCGCCGCTCACACCAGTGCCATTGGCCAGAGGCGTTACCCCCGGGCCGGGATCGGCCAGCGCCGCGCCGTCCATCCGGGTCGAATTCGCCACATAGGTAGCATTGGCGGGAACCGCGTCGGTCAACACCACCCCGGTGGCCGGGGTCGCCCCTGAGTTGGTGATGGTGAGCGTGTACTGGAGCGTGTCGGCCGGATCAACCAATCCGTTGCCGTTGGCGTCCCCCACAAGCTGGACGGTCTTCAGGCCGTAGATCAACGGCAGATTGCCAACCACAACCGTGGTCGGATCGTTGGGCACCGGGGTGGCCGGGTTGTCGG
>MHXL01000016.1:0-1508 GCA_001824455.1 Desulfuromonadaceae bacterium GWB2_53_15 | reverse complement strand
CACCAGCCACCACGTTCCTGCTGACCTGGACCCGGAAGGTGACCGTGGCAACGTTGGTCGTAGTCGTGCCGGCGTTGGCAGGCATGGCGCCCGCCGTCGGATTGGCAGGTGGGGTGGTCAGCAGGCCGTTTTGCAGCGGGCTGATCCCCGCCCCGGCGTCTGCCACTGCCACGCCGTTCAAGGTGGTGCTGTTGGCCAGGTAGGCGGTATTAGCCGGAATCAGGTCCCGCAGCGTCACACCGGTGGCATTTTCGGTGCCGATGTTCTTGACCGTGATGGTGTAGGCCAGGGTGTCGCCGGCCATGACCGTGGCAGTGCCGGAGGTAAGATCCTGCACTGTCTTCAGGACCTGGAAGGCGGGCGCCGAGGTGATGACCGTCTGGGTCGGATTTGCCGTTCCCACGAGGGATGGATCGTCGCTTAGCTGGCTCGGCAACAGGGGGGAACCGATCTGGGCCTGGTTCAGCAGCGCCAGACCGCTGTTGATAACCGGCACCAGGGTGGCCTGGAACTCTATAACCAGCGTGTCTCCCGCCTGTCCCTGGGGTGCGATGTTCAGGGCGCCGATGCTTACAAACCCGGTGCCCCTGGTCCCGCCGGTGGCCGAGGTCAGCGCGGTAGTGGCGCCGGCCGGGACCGTGATCAGCTTCAGAGTGCCCGGAACGAACATGGCGGTCCCGTTCAGCTTGTCCAGATCGTCGGTCAAGGTGAAGTTTGAGGCGGCCAGGTCGCCGATGTTCTGTATCCTGAGGGTGTATTGCAGCGTGTCCCCAGGTGTGGCGCTGGCCCCGGACTGACCGGTGGTGATATTCTGGACGGTCTTGGTGAAGGTCAACAGCGGCGCCTGGGTGGTCAGCGTGAAGGCATCCTGATTGTCCAGCACGCCGGGTGTGCCGTTGGTCAGCGGACCGCTCAAGGTCTGTAGGTTACCCGGCGCGGTCAGTGCCGGATCAGCGCTCAACCACTGGGTGGCGCCGGCCAGGTTGGTCAGAGTGATACCGCCGGCCGTGTTGGGATCGAGCCCGGCGCTGTAGGTGACGATCAGCCGATCGGTGGGCGGAATTGCCGCTGCGGATGACTTCATGGCAATGGTCATGGAGCAGGCTGGAGCGCCCGCGAAGCTGACGGTAAAGTCGGCCCCGCTCGCCAACTGAGCGGAGACAGGCGTAACCCCATCGGCCTGGTAGATGCGCGCAGTGATATTGGTCGGGCTGGCGCCGCACATACTGCCCGGAGCTGGAGCGGTCACGTTGGGAAGGATGTCGTTAATGGTCGTCTGCCAGGCTGCACTGCCGCCGGTGTTCAGAACATTCAAGGTGAAGACGCCGGGGTTAAGGGCGTTCAGGACAGCCGGGCCGCTCTTCTGCATGGTCAGGACTGGTCCGACGATGGTGACAGGGCCACTGGCACCCGGAGCGCCGGCTGTCAACGTGCTGGCGGTATTGTTGACGCTGTTGTAGGTGTAGCTGGCCGAGTTCTGGAACTGCTTCCCAAGGGAGTTGTTGCTG
>MHXL01000015.1:9299-10559 GCA_001824455.1 Desulfuromonadaceae bacterium GWB2_53_15 | reverse complement strand
GCACCGGAAGCATTATCTGCCAGCAGGGTGATGGCAGCGCCTTTTTAAGCATTGTTTGCAAAGGGCGGGTAGATATTGTCAAAGAGGACCAGGCACACAACAAAAAGATCATCGCCTCCCTTGGGCCGGGCAATTCGCTGGGCGAAATGTCGCTGATTGATGGCGAACCTCGTTCAGCCACAGTTATGGCACACTCACCAGTGGAGTTGCTGGTGCTGACAAAGGAAGGCTACGATCAATTATCCGAAGAGTACCCGCGCCTGTGGGGAAAGCTGGTGGTCAAGATTGCAGCGATACTGAGTCGGCGCTTGCGCCAGACAAGCGGTATTCTGGCTGAATATCTAGAAAGTTAAGAACCTGGGACATACTGTAACGGGTCGACCAACCCTGCCTCGGCAAACCCTTTGAGCCGCAACCGGCAGGAATCGCACTGCCCGCAGGAAAGCCCTTCCGGGGTAGGATCGTAACAGGAATGGGTCAATGCATAATCGACCCCCAGCGAAACGCCTTGTTTGATGGTTTCCGCCTTGGTGAGACTGATCAAAGGCGTGTGAATGCGGAATTGTCCTTTGCCCTCCACACCCGCCTTGGTAGCCAGATTGGCCATTCGTTCGTAGGCCGCTATATATTCCGGTCTGCAATCGGGGTAACCGGAGTAGTCCAGGGCATTGACTCCGATAAATATGTCAAAGGCCCCCAGTACCTCGGCCCATCCCAGGGCAAAGGAAAGAAAGATCGTGTTGCGGGCCGGGACATAGGTAACAGGAATATCGTCCCCCACCCCCTGCTTGGGAACGTCGATATCAGCCGTAAGCGCACTGCCACCCATCAGCCGCAGATCAAAATCCACCACAAGATGCTCTGAAGCCCCCAGTTGTCTGGCATTGGCCTTGGCTACCTCCAGTTCGTAGCTGTGCCGCTGGCCATAGGAAAAACTGATGGCACAGGGTACATACCCTTCTGACCTGGCTATTGCCAGGCAGGTGCTGGAATCCAGCCCTCCGCTGTACAGAATAACTGCTTTCCTCTCCATATGTATGCTCCCCTGATTTTTGAGATGCCCGAATTCTACTTTTTGTGATACTATCAGAAATACCGAAACGGTAAATTCAAAAAAGGGGACTCCATGAAAAAGAGTATATTTCTGTCCGTATCACTTCTCACACTCCTAAGCTCCACAGCCTTTGCTGTCAAACCTCCCGGTCACGGATCACAAGGCATGATGAGCGCCCCAGCCCCAGCCGCCGAAACCGGCGAGGC
>MHXL01000015.1:1513-9250 GCA_001824455.1 Desulfuromonadaceae bacterium GWB2_53_15 | reverse complement strand
GTTCATCTCCAGAAAAAAAACAGCGACAAGATTTGGGTCGCCATCCCCGAGAGTCCTGTCAAGGTCGGGACTCAGATAAGTTTCCAACCGGGCATGGAGATGCGAAATTTCGAAAGCAAGAGCCTCAAACGCACTTTCGACTCAGTCATCTTCTCAGGTGGGGTGCTTGGAGCTCCGGCTGCAACTGCTGCAAGCAGCGACCCCAAAAAGGAGCAAGGCTCCTCACCGGGCAGCAAAGGGGCTGCCGCTCCCAAAGCTGAAAAGATCTCCGTCACCAAGGCAACCGGTTCCAATGCCGCAACCGTAGAAGGTGCGCATATCAACAGCGCCAAACTTGACAAAAAGAAGGTTGTCATCAAGGGCAAGGTCGTCAAGGTATCCGCCGGCATCATGGGTAAAAACTGGATCCACATCCAGGACGGTACCGGTACTCAGGCCAAAGGCACCCATAATCTCGTCTGCACCTCCAGCGAGATGGCAACGGTAGGCGACGTGATCACCGTCAGCGGCACACTGGCAAAGGATCGTGATTTCGGCTCCGGGTATCGCTACGATGTTATCGTGGAGAATGCCACCTTTAAAAAATAGACCCTCATTACAACAGCCCCTTCACAACGGAGGGGCTGTTTTTTTTGACTGCATATGTAACCATTACCACCTGCCTTGCCAAGATTACCCCATAACTGCTACAGTGTGACATGCCTGATCTGGTCCGCCACCATTATGAGCTGTATCCATATCCCCAATATCCTCTGCTGGCCTCGATCCGGCGGTGCGACACCTATGCCCTGAACCTGACTGCCCTATGGACCAGGTTCAACGGTATTTTACCACCGTTGACGGCAAAACGCATTCTCATTGCCGGTTGCGGCAGCTTCTCCCCCTACCCCTTCTCCCTGGCCAATCCCGACGCAGACATAACCGCCCTTGACCTGTCTTCCCGCAACATCAAGCGGGCGCGGCTGCACTGTCTGCTGCATGGCAACCGCAATGTCACCTTCCGCTGCAGCGATCTGCTCGACCAATCGTCAGCAGACGGCAAATTCGGCCTGATCGATGCCTACGGTGTACTGCACCACCTGCAGGATCCCTTGACTGGACTGAAGGCGCTGGCATCCCGACTGACCGAAGGAGGCATTCTGCGAATAATGCTCTACAGTCGTTATGCCCGCCGCGAAGAGGACTCCATACGGCGTGCCTTTCGCATGCTGGGGGTGAGCGATCTGGCGACTGCGAAAAGTATCATTAGGCGTGCAAAACCCGGCTCTCGGCTACGCCGTTTCGTAGAGTCATCGCATGAAACCAACTTCGATTCCGGCTTGGCCGATGCGCTGCTGCATCCCCGTGTGCATACCTACCGTATAGAGGGTTTCATGGAACTGATCCAACAGTCCGGCCTGCAACCACTGTTATTCGCCCATGACGGGGCTCTTGAAGATGTCACCCAGGAAGTAGAGCGAATCCGACGGATGGAAACCGCTAAGCAGGCCCCGGACAACTTTATCCTGTATTTGGGACATCAGGTTGGCACCCCTTGCCCAGCTAAAGATGCTTCGCTTTTCATGCTCAACCCCTGCCTGTCCGCCGCAGTAAGCCAAGTGCGCATTGGCACGTTACATGTTGCATCTCGCCTGGGACGCCCCAATCCGCCCCTTGCCAGCCAGGAACGTCGTTTCCTTCGTCAGTTCCTCCGTCCTGTCCGTGCAGACCAACTGTCCGCCGAGATACAGTCAGTCCTAAACCTTTACAAAAAGTCGCTTTTTCTGCTACAGTACCAAAACAATTAAATTTAAGTCGGATCTCACAAAAAAACATACAATAAACATTAAAATTACATCAACTCCAGGAGTGGCCATGAAAAAAACCTTTATTTTATTTGTTCTTATTGCAACAAATACCTTTGCCAACAGTGATGTAATCACGATGAAAAAAGGAATAGTTTTCAATCATGTCGGGCATCAAACAACTAAAGTAGGTGACTGTTCCGTGTGTCACGAAACCAAGCCTTATGGCAAAATAGCTGGTTTTGGAAAAGAATGGGCACATAAATATTGTACCGATTGCCATGAAGCCTTCAGTGAAGGTCCCACAAAATGTGCAGAATGCCATAAATAAGATACGGCCCCGGAAGATTTCCGGGGCCGTATTCACTTAGCGCACACACGAAGTTATTCAACCTGCCAGTTGACCATTACACATAAACGATCTTAACCCGCTCCAGATAGTTTTGCAGCGTCTCTGTTGCCAGGACAATGGCTTCACGGTCTCTTCTGATGGCAGCACGCTCAAGCGCTATGCCGATGTCAGAAATGGCATCAAAGCCATAGCTGCCGCCGGCTCCTTTCAGACGATGCCCCAATCTGGAAATTTCTTCATGATTGCCGGCTTCAAGCAAACACTCAATCAGGGCACAGTCGCTCCATCTGCTCTCAAGAAAACTTGGGACGATCGGCAACAGCTCACTGTCTATTTCAACTACTATTTCAATGCAATCCATTGTATCAGACATGCTGCCTCTCATCTATGTAGCGCACCAGACATTTTAATAGCGCCTCTTTTCGGAACGGCTTGGCGATATGGTCATCACAACCCGCCTCAATGCTTGCATGGGCATCGGTTTCGCAGGAGTGTGCCGTCAAGGCAACAATTGGCGTCTTAGTACGGCCGGTGCGTTGTTCTATATCACGGATCAAACGTGTAGCAGTATACCCGTCCATGATCGGCATCTGGATATCCATCAGTATTAAAACATACTCGTTCTGTTCAAACATGTCCAGCGCCTCGCGGCCATTACCGGCTTCATGAAGAATGATCGACTTCTTCTTCAACTGCAGCCTTATCAATTCCCTGTTTTCCAGAGCATCGTCAACCAACAGCACGAGAGGCTGAGCATCATCATACTCCGCTTGCGAGATAATCTGCATGTTCTCTTGCAAACTGTTCTGCTTGTCCGCATCCTCCCGCCTGTGCTCGTCATGAGCCAAGCGCAACAACACGGTAAAGAAGAAAGAGCTGCCAAATCCCGGCTCGCTTTCCACCTGCAGATGCCCGCCCATTGCCTCAACCAGCCGACGGCTGATGGTCAGTCCCAGCCCGCTGCCTCCATACTGCCTTGTAATAGAAGTATCCGCCTGGGTAAAGGTCTCAAAGATTTTTTCTATCTTGTTTTTCTCGATTCCGATACCGGTGTCACGAACCACAAAGGTGATTGGCACAGCATCATCAGCAATTGTGCCGACAATGGTCGAAACCGTTACACTTCCTTCTTTGGTGAACTTGAGAGCATTGCCAACCAGATTCACCAATATCTGCTGAAGCCTGAGCTGGTCCCCAATCAGAAAATCGGGCAGATTGTCTGCCATGTCCAGTGACAGTTCCAATTGCTTGCACTGGGCGGTCCGGCTCAGCATCTGAATTATATTTCTCAACATTTTTTCCACATTGAAGCTTTCAGAGAACAGCACCAGATGTCCAGCCTCAATGCGCGACAGGTCAATCAGATCGTTGACCAGAACCAGCAGGTTGTTGCCTGCCTGATGAATCATATCGAGACAAAGGCTCTGGTCATCAGACAGTGCAGCTTCTTCCAGATAATCCGCGCCACCAATAATGGCGTTGAGTGGTGTGCGCATCTCATGGCTCATGTTGGCCAGAAACTCTGTTTTGGCACGGTTTGCGGCCTCGGCCGTGTCACGGGCAAGCTGCAATTCCTCAGCGACCAGCTTGCGTTCCTCAACCTCGTTCCTCAGACCTTCGTTGGTTACAGCCAATTCATGGGTTCGGACAGCAACCAACTCCTCCAGAGTGCGGTTAAGACTCTCCAGCTCTGCCTGTTTCTGCCGGAGCGACTCCTGAACCTGTTTGATGGCACTGATATCTTGAGCAGCGCAAATCACAGCTTCTATAGCACCTTTTTCGTCTTTCATCACTGACAGGGAAAACAGTAGCGTCATGAGATTGCCGGACTTTGTCCTGCCAAAGGCCTCGGCACCGCTAACCGTACCTTTCGTAAACACCCGTTCAAAAGCGGGACAGAAACAAAAGGGGCCATCCTGTTTTGCAGAATCCCTGATTGAGCATCCGAGCAGTTCACTGAGGTCATACCCGAAATGTTCGCAGAAAGCGCGATTGGCGCTCAGAATGAAACCATCCGGTGCAATAACCAGCAACATGTCGTTCATGGTATTGACCAGTTTATTCATGTACTCCCGTGAGACCGTTGTCTGACGCAGATTTTCGGTCATAGTGTTGAAAGCCGCCGCCAGCTGCCCGATTTCGTCCTGAGTAGCAATTTCAATCAGGCCATCAAGCTCACCCCTGCCTACCTTTATGACCGCATCAGACAGAGCGGCAATAGGTCGGGTGATGGTTGTGGCAAACCAGAATGCTACAATTATGCCCAGAAGCAGAACAGCAGCAAGATAGAAGAATACATGCTGCAAAATAAATTTCTGATTTTTCTGGATGGCAACCTCAGATATTCCGATATGCACAGTGCCAAGTTCGCCATGCTGGATCATGGCTGGTAAATCGAAGAGCAATCCTTCCTCAGACCGCAGCACTGTCGGGCGGTTAGCTTCCCTGTTTGTAACACCAGCAGCAATTTCCAGCAGGTCGTAGGGAAAGGTTTTTCCGAAGGTATGGACCAGGACGTCTTTTTGGGGAGTAACGATATAGATAAAACGAATGTCTTCTTCGTTTTTCAGGTAACTATTGACGAGAAGCTGAAGGCCGATAGTGTTTTCAGTGAGGATTGGCGTAACCGATGCATCCGCCAGATGCCTCGCGATGGCAACACCACGTTTCTTGATCTCATCTCCAAGTCGATTATGTACCTCGACTCCGATCACCAGGAACAATGCCGTTCCTATCAGCAGGATCAGAGCAACAGACCCGGCGATGATTTTTGTTCTGAGAGTAAACACCGTCATCACTACTTGTTCCGATGACCAGACAGCCATGCATTGATAGATCGGATGGTGTTGTAGTTCGTATCGTCACCCGGAACGAACCTGTCGATCATCATCCCCCTGAGGATTTCCCTGCCGGCCGCGTCTGATGACGCTCCGATCAACATTTCCTTAAGACGCAGCTTCAGCTTCGGGTCGAGCCCCGGCCTGACAACTACCGGCGGTATGCCATATGGCTTTGATTTGGCAACAATCTTTGTCTTTGCCGCAAGTTCCGGCGTAGTCATGGCAATATATTCCCAAATCAGGCTGTCCACGGCAGCCCCGTCCACAAGTTTATCCGCAACCGCATGAATGGATATGTCGTGGCCATAGGTGAACTTGAAACTGCTGAAGAACGTCTCCGGAGTTTCATTCATTTCTGAGAGCATATAGGTCGGAACAAGTTTTCCGCTATTGGATTTGGGATCGGCAAAGGCAAACACCTTGCCACGCAGGTCTTCAAACCGCCGGACCGGGCTGTCTGCCGGGACAATGATGTAGGAATAGTAGATGGGTTTGCCTTTGACAAGCGGCATGGCCAGCAGTTCCATACCGAACTTTTCTTTGCCTTCCACATAGGGGCCTGAGCAGACAAAGGCCATATCAACACAACCGGTCTCCATCAGGCGGTTCATCTCGGTATAATTGCCCCGGTCAACCATCTGAACCGGTTGGCCGAGCTTTTTCTCAATATACTCTTTGAGGCGCTGATAGTAGACATAACCTTCCTTGGGGGTGATCATCGCCCCCATGCCGATGCGCAGTGGAGCCTTTACTGAATCGGAAACCGCCGTTTTTGCCTCTGACTTGTTTTCCAGGCGAACCGATAACGGTTCACTGCTGTTGCAGGCCACAAAAAGTGTCGTTATTCCCACAAACAACAGCACAAAAACGGATCTCATGACCATTCGTTTCATGGCTCTTTCCTCCGTGCCAATCTTTAGCGCAGCGCAGACATTCATTAATACCTTAATCTACACTAAATGAGCTTAATTTATACAGAATATTTTATTAATTAACAAGCAGGGAACGCACGGACAGCACCCCAATAGCTTGAAATGGAATGGGTGGTATGCTACAACCACGCAAACATTAATCAGAGAAGGCTGAACACACTATGGCAGAGCAAACCCCCATGATGCGACAATACCTGGAGATCAAATCCGGGCACCCCGATGCGATCCTCTTTTTCCGCATGGGCGATTTTTACGAGATGTTTCTGGATGATGCCCTGATTGCGTCGCGTATCCTCGACATCACCCTGACTTCACGCAACAAGGGGAGTGGCGATGAGATCCCCTTTTGCGGCGTACCCTACCACTCCGTCACCCCTTACATCGCCAAACTGATCGAGACCGGCCACAAGGTAGCCATCTGCGAGCAGGTGGAAGACCCGAAACTGGCCAAGGGCATTGTGCGGCGCGAGGTAGTCCGGGTCATCACTCCCGGCCTGCTGATCGAGGCCGAGAGCCTCTCCCCGGACGAGAACAACTACCTGCTGACCCTCTGCCAGGGAGCGGGCGAACAATGGGGTTGCGCCTGGCTGGACCTATCCACCGGAGAATTCCGGGTGACCGAGTTGGCCGGCAGTGCCTCTGCGGCCGCGGAAGCGGTCTGCGTCAACCCACGTGAAATCCTGCTGATCGACGGGCTGGAGCTGGATACGCTGCCGGTAGATCTGCGGGCATTCCTGGGAGAACGGATCGTTTCCCATGCACCCGCCTGGGTCTTTGAACGCGACTATGCCACATCCCTTCTGTGCAGACAGTTCGGAGCGGCATCGGCCGAGGCGTTGGGGCTGAAGGACATGCCGCACGGCCTGATGGCTGCCGGCGCGGCCCTGTATTACCTGCAAGAGAATCGCAAGTCGGCCATCCCTCATATCCGCGATCTTCACGTCTACCAGCGTTCCGAACACCTGACCCTGGACCCGACCACCCGCCGCAACCTGGAAATCACCGCCACCATGGCCGAGGGACGCAAGGCCGGTTCGCTTTTGGGTTGTCTGGACCGGACCAGCACCGCCATGGGTGCCCGACGCCTGAAACAGTGGCTCAGCTATCCACTGGTGGGATTGGAGCCGATCCGGCAGCGGCTGGACGCACTGGAAGAGTTACTGGAAGAGCAGGGACAGCGCGAGGAACTGGTGTCTCGACTCCGGGAGATCTCCGACCTGGAGCGCCTCAATGGTCGCATTGGCATGGCCAGTGCCGGAGGGCGCGACCTGCGGGCAATGCACGACTCGCTCCAGCATATCCCGGGCCTGCTTGATCGACTCTCATTCCTTACAACGCCATTGTTACAGACACTGGCAACCACAATCGACCCACTGGATGATATCCGCGGCCTGGTGGAAGCAGGAATTGTGGAAAGCCCTCCTTTTTCCCTGCGGGAGGGTGGTATCATTGCCAACGGCTACAATACCGAGCTGGACGAGCTCCGCTCCATCAGCAGCGAAGGCAAGGGTTTCATCGCCCGCCTGGAGGCCCAGGAACGGGCCCGCACCGGCATAGCATCCCTCAAGATACGCTACAATCGGGTCTTCGGTTACTCGATTGAGATCACCAAAAGCAACCTGTCAGCCGTACCTGATGGTTACATCCGCCGCCAGACACTGGCCAATGCCGAGCGTTTCATCACTGAGGAACTGAAAAACTACGAGGAAAAGGTACTGGGTGCCGAAGAACGCATCTGCAATCTCGAATATACCCTGTTTCAGGAGATCCGCGAGCAGGTGGCGGCACAAGCCGGACGCATCGCCCGCACCGCCGACGGCCTGGCATCA
>MHXL01000015.1:905-1423 GCA_001824455.1 Desulfuromonadaceae bacterium GWB2_53_15 | reverse complement strand
GACGGGCGGCATCCGGTCATCGAGGGGATGAAGCTGGGCGAAGGCTTTGTGCCCAACGACACCCGCCTGGATGGCAGCGAGAACCAGATCCTGATGATCACTGGCCCCAACATGGCCGGCAAGTCCACCTACATGCGCCAGGTGGCCCTGATCACGCTCATGGCCCAGGCCGGCAGCTTTGTCCCGGCGGCCAGCGCCCGCATCGGCATCGCCGACCGGATCTTTACCCGGGTGGGGGCCGGCGACAATCTGGCCCGGGGCCAGTCCACCTTCATGCTGGAGATGATGGAGGCGGCCAGCATCCTGCGCAACGCCACCCCCAGGAGCCTGATCGTTATGGACGAGATCGGCCGCGGCACCTCCACCTTCGACGGAGTCTCCATTGCCTGGGCTGTAGCTGAGTACATCCACGACACCCCCAGCTGCCGGGCGCGGACACTGTTTGCCACCCACTATCATGAACTGACCGAACTGACCGTAACGCGTGAACGAATCCGAAACTTCACCGTAGCAGTCAG
>MHXL01000015.1:0-856 GCA_001824455.1 Desulfuromonadaceae bacterium GWB2_53_15 | reverse complement strand
GGCCAAGGAGAGCCTGCGCAATCTTGAGAGTGGAGAGTTCGAGGAAGGGGCGCCGCGTCTGGCCAAAAGCAACAAGAAGCCCACCAGGGAACCTTCCCCCCAGTTCTCCCTGTTTGAAACCAGTGAAGATCAACTGCGCCAGCGCTTGAAAAAACTCAACATCGCCACCCTGACCCCGCTGGAGGCGCTCAACCTGCTGGATGAGCTGAAACGCATGGTGTAATTCCGGTTTCTTATCAAAATTTCTGTAGCCCCCCACTCAATGTTAGTTGCCAAAATCAATCCTGATTTCTCCCACCTGATATGAATCCAGTTTTCAATTTACGGCAAGTTGGCTAATTAAGCTATTTTCTGATGTAGCTGGAATTATTTATTAATTTTATTGACAGAACATTATTTCATGATATTATGCAAATTAAAATTGCCAAACCTTGAGTGATCAAGGGACGGAAAATCTACGGAACTTGGATTTACATAACCACACCTGTTGTTTCCACACCCCAAGTTGGCCGGATTGCCGGGCGTAGCCACCGAAATGGCCGCACCACAGCAATTCGGTTTTTTTGTTTTGATTCAAATAATCCGTTTTTTTACCTGCGGCTTCATTCTGTAGGTTCTGCTCAGCAAACAACTGGCAAACAAGCAAGGTATGTAGCCTTCGGTTTACATAATCGAGGCAGGCACTTAAATAATTAGCGTAGTTTTATGAATATATCGCCACCAATGAAAAGGAACAGCATCCATGAATCTGACAGCGGAACAGAAGAGTATTTGTGAAAAGGCAATCAACGTATTTGAATCCGGCAGTCTCCAGGGAAACTACGGCGCAATCTCGATCTACAAGGATGGTCCGCAC
>MHXL01000014.1:2622-6629 GCA_001824455.1 Desulfuromonadaceae bacterium GWB2_53_15 | reverse complement strand
TAAATTTATCTTAAATGGTAAAAAAATAGCCATTACGATCTGAGCGACCCGCCCCGATAAAACGGCAACTCGCAGACGGTCGCTTCCATGCTGACCCTCTCATGCATAATGACGAGCGGCGTACCGATCACAGCCAAATCCGGCCGGATAAATCCGATGCCAATTCCGCTGCTGAGCATGGGTGAAAACACCCCGCTGGTCACTGTACCGACGTTTTCGCCAGAGAAACAGATGTCGTAGTGGTGACGTGGCGAGCGGCGACCAAGAACCTCAAAGGCCACCTTCTTGCGCACAAGACCCTGCTCTCTCTGCCGCAGCAGTGCTTCCTTGCCGACAAAACTCTTGTCGAAATTGACGAAACCTTCCAGCCCCGCCTCCAGCGGAGTTGTTGCCTCATCAATATCACTGCCGTACAGGGAATAACCCACCTCCAGGCGCAGCACATCCCGTGCGCCCAGACCGGCCGGCTTTACCCGCGGGTCCTTCAGCAGCAGATCCCACAATTCCACAACCTTTGCAGCGGGCAAGAAAATCTCGTACCCCAACTCACCGGTATATCCGGTGCGGCTGACGATAGCCTCGCTGCCGAGAATGTTCATCGTGGTGAACTTGAAGTAGGGCAGTTTGGCAAACTCATCCCCGAACGCTGTTGTCAGTACAGCCCGGGAAAGCGGACCCTGGATGTCAAGCTTGCCGGTAGCAGCGGTGATGTTTGTGAAGGATCCGCCCCGCAAACGCTCGGCAATAACGGCGTAGTCATTGTCGGCAGTTGCTGCATTGACCACTATCATGGCCTTGTCCTCGGCCAGGCGAAAGACAATCAGGTCATCGATGATGCCGCCCTGTTCGTTGAGCAGGAAACCATAGCGCGAACGTCCCACCGGGATGGATTTCACTGAAAAGGTGAAGACATCTTCCAGTCCACCGGATTCAAAATCACCTTCATACATGAACTCGCCCATATGGCAGATGTCAAATAGTGCCGCCTGTTCCCGGCACCACTTATGCTCTGCAATGATACCTTCGTACTGGATCGGCATATTCCAGCCGCCAAAGGGCGCCATCAGTGCCTTGAGCGCTTCATGCCGCCCACAAAGCGGTGTAGTACTGAGCTGTTCCATGATATCTCCCCTGCCCGTTTGATTTATAGCTACAGTAGTTACGTATGTTTTTACCAGGACTCAATGTCTGCTCTTTTTTGTGCCGGCACCTGCCAGATCAAAAACATCAGTCAGGCGCATCTTCCATATCTGTGAATCATGTGACAGCTTGAAGTCGCGAGTGGCGGATTGCACCGGACTGGGTGTGCCCTCCAGACCTATCTTGACATGGACCGTAGCCTCGGTGCGCTTCTCGTTCAACACCTTGAAATTCTCCATCTTCTGCCAGCAGCAGGCCGGGCGGCGCGCACTGTCACGCATCCTGGCAACGAATTGTTCCCTGGATGTCTTGCCGCGATGGGACAGACGCTCATAAAGTTGCTCGTAGCGGCCTTCGCGCCACAGGTCCAGGGTTTCCGACATGGACTGTTCAAGGACAGACGCTGCAGTTTCCGCATCTGCGGACGACACGCCAGATAGCAACAGACTTAACAGCAAAATGGAAGGGATGGCGGTGCGAAGGTTCATCAGCTCCTCCGATAAATTTTTTGCATGTTAGAACAATTGCCCCCCCGGCGCAACCCGAAAAAAGGCCGGAGATGAATGCTACGCTATTCCGATAGTTTTACTTGTTAAAATCATAACATCCAAATAGAATACATTTAAATTACCCTTGGAGGTATCCACCATGCCATGCCAGGATAACAAACTGCATAAGATCCTTAATCTCGGCTTCGAGATTTCCCAGATCAAGGACATTGACCTTCTGCTGGAAAAAATCCTGGGCGAGGCGCGGGCGTTTACCAATTGCGACGCTGGTTCGATATACATCAAGGAAGGCGAGAACCTGCGCTTCAGCTATGCCCAGAACGACACCTTGCAGAAGCAGTTGCCCACGGGAAAAAAACTGCCGTATTCAACCTTTCATGTCCCGATCAGCAACCAGTCCATTGCCGGTTACGTGGCGGTCAACGGCGATATCCTGAACATCAGCGACGTCTACCAACTGGACTGTTCATACCCCTTTTCCTTCAACCACTCCTACGACAAACTGACCGGCTACCGCACCCAATCCATGCTGACTATCCCGCTGAAAAATTACCGCAGTGACATCATCGGCGTATTGCAGCTGATCAACGCCATGGATGAGTCCGGGAACGCCATCCCCTTTGCCCAGGATGACGAAAGCATCATCATCTACTTTGCCAACAATGCTGCCAATGCCATTGAACGGGCCAAGATGACCCGCGAAATCATCCTGCGCATGAACAAGATGGCTGAACTGCGCGACCCCAAGGAAACCGGGCCGCACGTCAACCGGGTAGCGGCCTACTCAGTCATACTCTATGAAGCTTGGGCACGCAAAAACGGGATTACACAGGAAGAGATCGATAAAAACCGGGATGTGCTCAGGATGTCAGCAATGCTGCATGATGTGGGCAAGGTGGCCATCTCGGATATGATCCTGAAAAAGCCTGGCAGATTCACCCCGGAAGAGTTTCAGGTCATGAAACACCACACCCTGCACGGTGCCACACTCTTTGCCGATATCTATTCTGATTTTGATGAGGCGGCCGGCATTGTAGCCCTCAACCACCATGAACGTTGGGACGGCAAGGGTTATCCCGGTTTCATCGATTTACAGACACTGCAGCCGCTTCCGGGTTATGAGACCGAAGACGGTGGCGCCCGCGGCAAGCAGGGCGAGGAAATCCCGCTCTTCGGCAGAATAGTGGCTTTGGCGGATGTCTATGATGCGCTTTCTTCACGGCGCTGTTATAAAGAAGCCTGGGATGAGAGCAGCGTGTTCACCACCATTCAGGAAGAAGCCGGCAAGCAGTTCGATCCGGAGCTGGTACTGGTCTTCATGGAATGCAGCGATTCGTTTCGCCAAATCGAGAATCTCTACCCGGATCAAGAATAACCACTGTTCCGCTTCCCGGTTTCCACGTTCAAGGCTGTATGCCTGGAACATGGAAGCCGGAACACGTCTTACCCTTATAAACAGGATAAGTGCGTTAACGAAGTTATTTTTTATCTGAAAAGAGCAGCAAATAACTTCTAACGTACTAAAGAGCCCTGCCCGCTGCCTCTGCGAACAACTTCAACTTTTCCATCATAACTGCAAACTTGGCCGGTTTAAGCGACTGGGGACCATCGCTCGAGGCGTGCTCCGGATCAGGATGGACTTCCACGATCAGCCCGTCTGCTCCGGCCGCTACCGCGGCATAACACATCGGTGCTACGTAATGGTGATTGCCGGTAGCGTGCGATGGATCGATGACTATCGGAAGATGGGTTTTCTCTTTGAGTACCGGGATTGCAGAGAGGTCAAGAGTGTTGCGTGTAGCTGTTTCAAAGGTGCGGATACCGCGTTCGCAGAGGATCACCGACTGGTTGCCTTCACTCATGATGTATTCGGCACTCATCAGGAACTCCTGAATCGTCATGGACATGCCTCGTTTGAGCAGCACCGGCTTCTTCAATTGTCCCACCTTCTTCAGCAGGGCAAAATTCTGTGAATTGCGCGCACCAATCTGCAGGATATCGGCATACTGTGCGACCATGTCAGCGGATTCGGGGTTGATTACTTCGGTAACGAACGGCAGGCCGGTCAACTCACGGGCCTTGGCCAACAGCTTCAGGCCATCCTCCTCCAGGCCTTGGAACGAATAGGGCGAGGTGCGCGGCTTGAAGGCCCCGCCCCGCAGGATGTGAGCGCCAGCCTTCTTGACCGCGATGGCAGACTCCAGGATCTGCTGTTCGCTCTCCACCGAGCAAGGCCCGGCCATCATGATCACTTGATTACCGCCGATTACCACGTCATCGCTGATTCGAACCAGGCTCGACTCTTTTTTGATTTCCTTCGAGGCCAGTTTGTAAGGCTGCAGAATCGGTACCACGCTC
>MHXL01000014.1:132-2526 GCA_001824455.1 Desulfuromonadaceae bacterium GWB2_53_15 | reverse complement strand
ATAACGATAATCATTTGCCTCTCCTTTTCCCGCAAAACAAAGGGCCGTAAGGTTTCCCCCCGGCCCTGTTTACCGCTTACGTCGCGGTAACAAAAAAAGCCGGGGGGACTTCCGTCCGCCCCGGCTTTGTGGTTGTGATGTGGTAGCTTCGCTACGCTTACAACTCTACCCGGGCAGACGGCCTGAAAAAATAGCCGAACCAGAAGAAAAAGTAATAAGCATTAAAGAAGCGGATTGTTTCCATAGGTAGGCAGTTAAGCACAGCCTCTCAAAAGTTGTCAAGAATAATCTACGCCGTCATCATTCGCCGATTCCTATCCAAAGTGCAAGCAGTTTGGTTATCTCGCTCATTTGTTTATTGTCGAGTTGACCAACGACGGTCCCTATCTTCTCACGTGGAACAGTCATTATCTTGTCGATCTGAACATGCGATGCGACAGATAGACCGTTATCGGGATGCGGCTCAACATTATAGCGAAACAACGGTGTTTGTTTTAGATGACTGGTCAGAAGACAGATTGTCACGCTCGGATGTTCAGAAAAAAGGTCGGTCTGAACAATCAGGGCCGGACGGGGTTTGCCGCAATCGCCGGGAGTCACAACCGAAACCAAATCCCCCCGTTTCATTCTTCGTCCCAATCCGCTATTTCTGCGAGCATTTCAAGATCTAACATCTCTTCCCGGTCGCTTTGGATAATGAGTGATTGTCGCCTGCATTCAGCTGCAAAACCGGGTGCCTTTGGGTCTGGAACCCATATTTGAACAGGCTTTAGCCCTGCTGCTCGTAGCCGGTTTCTATGGGTCTGTACTCTTTGTTTGACAGAATGTGTTAGCATGGGTCTCTCTCCTTCTGTTGTTACATGTAACAATAGGAGCATTAGCCTGTCAAGAGAATCGTATGAATAGCACAGTCAGCCAACGCCACCGAGCGACTGCCCCCTGGCATGGCAAAGCAAATGGCATGAAGTCAAGACTGACCCGTCGATTTACTCACTAAAAATCCATTTTAATCAGCTCACATGAGTATGACTAAAAGAAAGATATTGCGGCGAAGAAAAAACGTCTGAAGGCATCTCGGGAGGAGATAATAGCCCTTGATACCGGGACCAGGTAATCATTGCCATGAGATGAACAATGAAAACAACTTAACACACCTTGACAGACTAACTTACAGTGGCAAACTTCAATAATATTAATTAGAGAGCATTATCTTTATGTATGCCTATATTCCTCGTATAAGTTTCTAATTCAATGAACTACAGGAGGACAATTCATAATGAAGAACACTATCGAGATCGGGTCACACATTGGGTCACACATTGGGGTCAGGTCACACATTGGGTCACACATTGGGGTCGGTCACACATTGGGGTCAGGCTTCCAAGTTGACAAGTTAATCGATCTGATGTAATTTTCTATATGGCACGAAAACCACGCATACACCTACCCGGCGGACTCTACCACGTCATATTTCGTGGTAATGGTGGACAGCCCGTATTTCTTGGCGACGATGACCGATTCCGTTTCTATCTCTTGCTTCAGGAAGGAACCGTCCGCTTCGGCTACCGTGTTCACGCCTTTTGCCTCATGACCAACCATATCCATTTAGCCTTGCAGTGCGGTGTTCTTCCCTTGCAGCGCGGCATGCAAAATCTCTCGTTTCGCTACACCCGTTGGATCAACTGGCGGACCAAAAGAACCGGTCATCTGTTCCAAGGGCGTTACAAGGCGGTTCTTGTGGATAGCGACAGCTATCTTCTGGAGTTGGTTCGCTATATACACATCAATCCCGTCCGGGCTGGCATGGTAAAAGCTCCGGGTGCTTATCCATGGAGTAGTCATCATGCATATATGGGTAAGGAAGTGCTTCCTTGGCTGACTACTGAATGGGCACTTGGTCAGTTTGGGAAATCGGCGGCAACGGCCCGGACAAGTTACGAAAAATTCGTACTGGACGGTCTCGGGGAAGGACATCGACCGGAATTTCACGGTAAAGGAGAAACGGACTCGCGACTTCTGGGAGACGACAGTTTCCTGGAGAAATGTCTCGACGGTTCCGATATGCTACCGCTTCGACTGAACGCACAAGAAATTGTTGCCAAGGTGTGCCGGACGTATGCTATTGATGAGTCCGTGATAAAATCAGCGTCGCAGAACAGAAAAAACGCCGAAGCACGAGCAGTTGCGGGTTGGCTCGCTAAGGAGCTGGGTTGTGGAACTCTTTCTGAAGTTGGTATGCTTGTCAACAGGGATGTGGGAAGTATGAGCTCTGCCGTTCGTCGCCTGTCGGATCGTATGGTTAATGACTCGCAATTGGCCGATCAACTACAGAAATTAAAAGCGGTATTTGAAAACAAACTTGTCAACTTGGAAGCCTGACCCCACCGTGACTTG
>MHXL01000014.1:0-113 GCA_001824455.1 Desulfuromonadaceae bacterium GWB2_53_15 | reverse complement strand
CCACCGTGACTACACCGTGACTACCACCGTGACTATTTTCCGGAGAGACAAACACCTGGGATTATACCTATGATGACGATGGGCAACTGCTTGCCGTCAAAGAAAATGGTGTG
>MHXL01000013.1:4095-6644 GCA_001824455.1 Desulfuromonadaceae bacterium GWB2_53_15 | reverse complement strand
CTACAATCAGGTGTTCGCCGTAGGGGCCGCCCCCCTTGATAAACTGGAAGATGCACACCTTGAGGCCGCGACCCACGGCCCGCAGTGCCAAGCCTAATGCAGCGGTTGTCTTGCCTTTGCCGTTGCCGGTATAGACTTGTACACAGCCTCGTTCCAGCGTCATGCCCTGTTCACCTTTCCTGAATACAGTGTTATAAAACAAGCGCTGGCGACTATAACAATTCAGCCGCGCAGGGTCAAGCAATGCTTTAGTATGGCTAAATGGATTAAATAGCGTTGTCTGGAGGGCTGTTAGCGGTATAGTATGCAGGTCAGCCCTCATCTTTTTTAGCCGCAATGAATCGGCCGCTTCAAGCTATACCAATAAAACTATCGAACGCGTACCCAAGGAGGCTCTCCATGAACCTGCCCGCCCTTATCCGGCGTACGGCCGCTGCAGAGCGTAAGACAACCGAGGAGACCGCCGCCTGGCTCCAACAGCATATGAGTCTCTATTTTTTCCAGGCCATGGCTGACGAACCGGATGCTCTGGTCTCCCTGGCCAGGGAGATGGTCCGCTTGCGCGACAATCAGCGCATCATCCTGTCCGACCGCGAAAAACTGCTCGTGCTGGCCTGCGTCAATCGTCCCGGGTCACTATATGACACCCTGCGTCGCATTGGTGAGCGGGAGATCTCTTATGCCATGTTTTCCCACTCCAATGCCTCCATGCCGGGCTTGGAACACGAGCTGGAGGTGCAGCGCTTCGAGTTTGATCGCCGTCAGAACCATGAAATTGATCTGCAACAACAGGTGAATATACCTGCTGCGCTGGTGCGTAAGATCCGCGCCGAGCTGCGCTCTGCCTATCCGGACTTTGATCTGCGCAAGCTCGATCGGCTGTTAAAGATCCTCTGGCTCAACGACGAAAATTATATTTGCATGTCGCCCCCCTCGCGGGTCGCCTACCTGGCCTGGCTGTTTGAGCGGGGCAACGCCTCGGGCGGGCTGTTTGTAGATATCGCCGAGGTGGTCCGCGAAGGGCGTCTAGAGACCCGTGTATTGTTCGCCGTTGGCAACCCTCCCCAGGATGAATTCCTGCTCCAGGTGCTGGAGGTGTTCAACCGCCTGAATATAGGCATTCGCCGGGCCTATTGCCAGACAATCTCCAACGGCATTCACCCCTATTTTCTGGGCGCTTTCTATGTCCAGAATCGCCAGGGTGAGGATCTGCTGCCGGGCAGTGTCCTGGCAGCGCGCCTGACAAGGGAGCTTTGTACCACCCAGATCATTGCCACGTCATCTGCTGTCTATAGTGATTTTGTTACCAGGGGGTTGATGTCCGGCGAGGATGCGGCCCTGGTCAACGCCTTCAGCGGCTTTTGCCACACCAGTCTGGCTCACAACCAACCGGAGCGCTTCGGACAGGAGGATGTCCAGAGTGCCTTTCATGACCATCCTGAGATGGCCCAGTTGCTGATCCGGCTGTTCCGGACGCGCTTCAATCCTGATTTGGACGATCGGGAGGCGATCTACAGCGCCCTTCTGATCGAGACACTGGAGACGGTGGAAGGTTACAATACCGGTCACCGCTGGCTGGACGATATCCGCCGTGCTGTCTATCGCTGCTGCCTGTTGCTGATCATGCATACCCTAAAGACCAATTTCTTCGTAGTGGAAAAGCAGGCCCTGGCCTTTCGGCTCGATCCGGCCTACCTGCGCGATATAGGGCACGAATTCACAAGCGATCTGCCCGAAACGCTTCCCTTCCGGGTGACCTTCTTCTTCAGCCGGGCCGGTTACGGTTATCATGTCGGCTTCTCCGACATCGCCCGTGGCGGTTGGCGCACCGTCATCGCCCGCAACGCCGACGATTTTACCACTGCCTCCAACACCTTGTTTCGTGAGGTTTACGTCCTGGCACATACCCAGCATCTCAAGAACAAGGACATCTACGAGGGGGGCTCCAAGCTGGTGCTGGTATTGGACGCATCCGATCTGGATCAGCCCGGTGGAGAACTTGAGACCATGCGGCTTTATAAGCTGCAGTACGGTATCGCCAATGCCTTTCTGGACATCTTTGTGACCGAAGCGGGGCAGGCGAAAAACAAGCGGGTGGTCGATTACTACGCTGACGATGAGCCGATTGAGCTCGGTCCCGACGAAAACATGCATGATGCCATGATCGAGACTATTGCCCGCCTCTCCAGTAAACGGGGCTATATGCTCGGCATCGGGATCATGTCCAGCAAGCGGATTGGCATCAACCACAAGGAGTACGGGGTCACCTCTACCGGTGTCGTGAAATTCGCCGAAATCACCATGACCGAGGCGGCCGGCATCGATATTACCCGCGACCCGTTTACGCTCAAGATGACCGGCGGTCCGGGCGGCGACGTTGCCGGCAACTGCCTGGCGATCATGCTCAGACGTTGTCCGCTGATGCAGCTGAGGCTGATCCTGGACGGCAGCGCCGCGCTTTACGATCCCAACGGCATCCAGCGGCAGGAATTGGGGCGCATTGTGCTGGCGGACGATCTGGACGCCTTCGATACCAAGTTTCTGGGTGA
>MHXL01000013.1:331-3861 GCA_001824455.1 Desulfuromonadaceae bacterium GWB2_53_15 | reverse complement strand
AAGCGGGGGCGGTGATCATGCGCGACGCCTCGGCCAACAAGTGCGGCGTGATCTCCTCCTCCTACGAAATTATTGCCAATCTGCTCCTGTCCGAGCGGGAGTTTCTGGAGCACAAGGAGGAATACGTTCGAGACGTGCTGGCAATCCTGGAAAAACGAGCTGCCGACGAGGCGCGCCTGATACTCCGACGGCGCCGCGAATCCGGTGAAACCCAGCTCTGTACCGAGATTTCCGATGCCATCAGCCAGGATATAAACAGCTATTATACGCGCCTGTTCGATTTCTTTAGCGCACGCCCGGAACTCTGCCTGCAGACCCCCTTCCGGCAGGCGGTGATCAACCACCTTCCGCTCCTTCTGCAAAAGACACCCGCTTTCAGGATGCGGGTCAGAAACCTGCCGATCAAGTATCTGTGTGCCATCCTGGCTGCTGAGATCGGTTCCTCCCTGGTCTATACCGCCAGCGGGGAAGCTGATTTCGAAGATATGGTCAGGCGCCATCTGGCGAGAGTTCTATAGAAGTAATTGTGCAGATTTTGCTTTGATTCCGGTCGTCTGCTGTGCTAAAAATAAAGTCCATTTGCGAAACAAGAATCCATGACAAAGGAGTTCGCCATGTCCACCAGTAACGATAATGCCGCAGCAGCAGTCATCGCCTTTATTTCCGGTGCCGTTATCGGTGCCGCCGCCGCTCTCCTGCTTGCACCGCAGCCAGGTCGAGAAGTCCGCGAAAAACTGTCTGAACTCGGGGAAGGCGCTGCCGAAAAGGTAAGACGGCTGGCACGCGAGGCAAGATTCAAGGCATCGCCCAAGGCAAAAAGCGGGGATTTCCAGTATGACGGCGGGGATGCCTGGATTTAGAAACAGCTCGCCACTGAGAAACCATCATTTAACAGGGATGCGCAGGATAGGCAGGATGTTTTACATCCCCTTCATCTTGTTCATCCCTGTTTGCGTATTAGTTCAAGGAGTGTGCAAATCATGAACCTGAAATTCGGCTCAACCACGTTCCATCTTGACCTCTCTCCGCAGCGCCTGGCAGGCATTATCGAACCGGCTATTGCCCTCCCGTCCGAGTCTCCGGAGGAAATCGTTTCCATGGCGCTTGACGCATGGCAGGCCACCATTGCCACCTTTTCAGCAGGGGAGAAGGTGGTTATCGTTACCTCCGACGTCACCCGCTACACCGGCAGCGAGATCTACCTTCCGCTGCTGGTGGAACGTCTTAACCGCCAGGGCATCTTGGACCGGGATATCGAAATTCTGATCGCCCTGGGCATCCATCGCAAGCAGACCGAGCACGAACACCAGAAGATTCTGGGCTCGTTATACAAAAGGGTGCGCGTCATTGATCACGACTGCGACAATCCGGCAGAGTTGGTGGTGTTGGGCAGGACGTCCAACGGTATCGAGGTCAGTGTCAATCGCCGGGCTGTCGAGGCCGACCGCTTGATCCTGACTGGTGTAATCGGCTTCCACTACTTCGCCGGTTTCGGTGGGGGGCGAAAATCCCTGTTGCCGGGGATCGCCAGCCGTCAGGCCTGCATGGCCAGCCACTTTGCCCTGCTCAACCCCCAGCCGGGCGGCGGGAAGAACCCCTTGGCAACAACTGGAAACATGGAAGGCAACCCGGTGCATCAGGCCATGTTGGAGGCCTGCGCCATGGCAGAACCGGCCTTTATCCTCAATACGGTGCTGTCGCTGGACAAGCGCATCATCGCCGCTTATGCCGGGCATTGGCGCACAGCCCATGAAGATGGCTGCCGCTTTTACCTGGAACGCTTCTCTTACCCCTTGCAGGAGAAGTCCGATCTGGTGATCGTCTCCTGCGGCGGTTTCCCCAAGGATATCAACCTGATTCAGGCCCACAAATCCATGGAGTATGCCTCCCAGGCGCTCAAGGATGGCGGCGTGATGATCATGCTGGCCGAGTGCCGCGATGGTTTTGGCAATGACACGTTTTTCAACTGGTTCCGCCATAAACAACTGGATGAATTCGAGGCGGCCTTGCGGGCCCATTACGAGATCAACGGACAAACGGCCTATTCAACGTTGCAGAAGGCGCAGCGTTTCAAAATTATCCTGGTGTCGCGTTTCAGCGAACACCAGGTGCTGGAGATGGGCATGATCCCGGCCACGTCGCTGGCCGATGCGCTTGACAAGGCTCAAGGTGCGCTGCCGGCTGCTTGGCGGGCACTGGTTATGCCGGAGGGTGGCAGTGTGCTGCCGGTATTCATGGATTGAATCTCACCGGTTCGTTGCAGCAACGCAAAAACGCCCTTGCCGACCGGAGCGGCCGTGGTAATTGCCAGCAAAGATCCTGCAAGCATCAATGTGAGCTGTTTCTTCTTTCTGTCTCCCTCCGCATAGTGTGTTGACTAATGGCGCAGGTACAGTTTTTACAAGGGATGTGTTTGGTCGTGCTTGCAATTATAGGTAACGTTGCAGTACTATTTTTAGGTAGTGAATCAAAGCTTGCAAGAGGGGGTTTCATGTTTTTTCCACAATTCAGGGCGCGCAGAATTCGCGGCAACGAGATTTTTCGCAGGATGGTCCGTGAGACCAGCCTGTCGGTCAGCGACCTGGTGTACCCGATGTTTTCAACATTCGGGAGCGGTATCAGGAAAGAGATATCCTCCATGCCGGGTATTTGGCAGCAATCCATCGAGCATATCGTGGCAGAGGCCAAAGAGGTCCATGCACTGGGCATCCCTGCCGTGTTGCTTTTTGGTATTCCCGAGACCAAGGATGCTGTTGGCAGCGACGCCTATTCCGACACCGGCATCATTCAGGAGACGATCCGCGCCATCAAGCGTGAGGTTCCGGGTCTGGCGGTCATTACCGATGTCTGTCTGTGTGAATACACCGATCATGGCCACTGCGGCCTGATTATCGATGGCGATGTAGATAACGACTCAACCCTGGAGTTGTTGGCGAAGGAGGCGCTTTCCCATGTCAGGGCCGGAGCCGACATGGTTGCGCCCTCGGACATGATGGACGGCCGTGTGGCAGCTATCCGCGAGGAGTTGGACGAGAACGGCTACGATGCCGTTCCAATTATGAGCTATGCAGTCAAATATGCATCGGGATACTACGGGCCGTTCCGCGAGGCAGCGGAATCGACTCCCCAGTTCGGCGACCGGCGCAGCTACCAGATGGACCCGGCCAACCGTTTGGAGGCGCTGCGTGAGGCTGCCTCGGACATCGATGAGGGCGCCGATATCATCATGGTCAAGCCGGGCCTGCCTTATCTGGATATTCTGCGCGATCTGCGCAACGAATACAATCTGCCGCTGGCGGTCTACAACGTGTCTGGTGAGTACAGCATGATCAAGGCTGCGGCAGCCAATGGCTGGATCGACGAAGAACGGGTGGTGCTGGAGACCATGATCGCCTTCAAACGGGCCGGTGCCGACATCATCATCACCTACCATGCCAAAGATGTGGCCCGCTGGTTGCAACGGGGATAAGGCCGGCCTGTTCGGCTGCCCTTGCAGCCATTTCCTGTTTGTGCTGCCGGATGGTGCCGTT
>MHXL01000013.1:0-290 GCA_001824455.1 Desulfuromonadaceae bacterium GWB2_53_15 | reverse complement strand
GTTTCGGCAGGTTGGGGAGTGAAAACCCCTGTCTTGTTTTTCACGGTTTCTGTGCTGCGGTCGCCTCGTTCGGGGCGGCCGTTGCTGTCTGGCGGCGGATATGGACTGACTTCCTCGCAGCCTTGTGCCGTCTGGCAAAGGTGCGCTTCAAATCGATCTCATACGGCTCGAACGAAGTCTGGGTGTGGCGGGTTACCAACACATGAACCTTGCCGTTGGCGCGCCAGATCCTTAACGCCGGAATGATCCCGCCATCCTTCAGGTATAGTTTCGCGGCAAATGAAGGAGTC
>MHXL01000012.1:9421-11933 GCA_001824455.1 Desulfuromonadaceae bacterium GWB2_53_15 | reverse complement strand
CACCTGCCACTTACCAACATGCAGGAATCACTGTCTTTTTTCAGCCTGATGATCGTTGGGGCCTTTATCATCTTCGAACGCCGCTACAAGGTGACAACCCTTGGTTCCTTTATCACGCCGGTTGCGTTACTCATGCTGATCGTTTCCAGCGCAATGCACGGTGAGGTCCGTCAATTGCCGCCAATCCTGCAGAGCAACTGGTTCTGGTTTCATGCCATGCTGGCGTTTTTCAGCTACGCGGCCTTCACCATCGCCTGCGGCGTTGCGGTGATGTACCTGATTCAGCGACATTTCCTCAAGACAAAAAATCTCGGGGCGCTCTTCCAGAAACTGCCTTCTCTGGAGACGCTTGACGAGATCAGCTACCGCTGCCTGGCGGTCGGTTTTCCCCTGCTGACGATAGCCATTATTTCCGGCGCCATCTGGTCGGAGCAAGCCATGGGCAGCTACTGGGTCTGGGATCCCAAGCAAACCTGGTCGCTGATTACCTGGCTGATCTATGCCGCACTGCTGCACGGCCGTCTGACAGTCGGCTGGCGCGGGAAACGCGCCGCGCTCCTTTCCATCCTGGGGTTCATCGTGCTGTTAATCACCTTTATCGGCATGAAGCACAGCATTACATGGTAGCTGTAATCATGCCCGGAACAACGCAACTTTTCATGGATATAACAGTCAAATGAACATTATCGTCGTTGGTCTCTCCCATAAGACCGCATCTGTTGAAATACGGGAAAAGGTGGCCTTTTCCCCCAACCAGATCGAAAAACCGCTGCGCGAACTGGTGGCGCTGGACAACCTCGTTGAAGGGGTGATCGTCTCAACCTGCAACCGGGTGGAGATCTATGCCACGACCCGCGACATAGCCGGAGGCATTGCCCGCGTCAAGCGTTTCCTGGCGGATTACCACCGTATTCCGCTGGAATCTCTGGAGCCGCACCTTTACAGCTACCATTCCGAGGCTGCCATCCGGCATGTCTTCCGCGTGGCCTCCAGCCTCGACTCCATGGTGGTGGGCGAACCCCAGATCCTGGGCCAGATCAAGACCTCTTACGGCTATGCCGCCGAGTACAAAACATCCGGCATCATCCTGAACCGTTTCCTGCACAAGGCCTTCTCTGTGGCCAAACGCGTGCGCACCGAGACCAGGATTGCCTCCTCGGCCGTCTCGGTGGCCTTTGCGGCTGTAGAGCTGGCCAAGAAGATCCTGGGCGACCTGTCGGACAAGACGGTTATGCTGATCGGCGCCGGCGAGATGTGCGAACTGGCCGCCAAACATTTCCTCAACAGCGGCGCCCGCGGGGTGATGGTATCCAATCGCACCTTTGAACGGGCCGAGCGGCTGGCCGAAGAATTCGGCGGCGAGGCCGTTCGCTTCGAAGAACTGCTGGCAAACCTCCACCGGGCGGATATCGTGCTTTCCTCCACCGGCGCCCCGCATATCATCATCGGTCCCAAAGACGTTGAAGAGGCAGTACGCCGGCGCAGATTCAAGCCGATGTTCTTTATCGATATCGCCGTGCCGCGCGACATCGACCCCAAGGTGGACAACCTGGAGAACGCCTACCTGTTCACGGTGGACAACCTGCAGGAGATCGTTCAGGCCAACCTGGCCCAGCGTAACCGCGAGGCTGAAAAGGCCGAAGAGATCATCGACCAGGAGATCGGCCAGTTCTACAAATGGCTCTCCTCGCTGGAGGTGACACCCACCATCGTTGCCCTGCGCACAAGGTTCGACGAGATCCGCAAGGCTGAACTCAGCCGGACAATTGCTGCCTGGAAAGATGCGTCACCCGAGGATGAAAAGCGTTTGGAGGCCCTCACAGCGGCCTTGATGAACAAACTCCTCCATACCCCGACCGCTGTCCTGAAAAAAGCCGGTCAGGGCGGTCGTGTCGACCTTTATGTGGATGCACTGCGGCAACTGTTTGATCTGGAAGCAGCCCAGGAGGAAGACGAGGAATTGGAGTTGGAGGAGTGACCCTGTCTTCCCCGCTCATCGCCGGCAAGCTGATCCAGCGATATAAGCGCTTCCTGGCGGACGTCGTGTTGGAGGATGGAAACATCGTCACTGTTCATTGCCCCAACTCGGGAAGCATGAAGGGTTGTGCCACCCCCGGCAGCCGGGTATTTCTCTCCCGCAGCACTAACCATAACCGCAAGTATCCCTTGACCTGGGAACTGGTCGAGGCTGACGACTGCTGGGTCGGCATCAACACCGGCCTGCCCAACCGCCTGACCCGCGAGGCCATCGAGAATGGCATCGTCACCGAACTGCAGGGGTACGAATCCATCCGCCCCGAGGTACCCTACGGTGAGCACAGTCGCATTGATCTGCTGCTGGAAGGATTATCGGGCCGCTGTTATGTAGAGGTAAAAAATGTTACACTAATTGATGGCAAGCGGGCGTTGTTTCCTGATGCCGTCACCACCCGTGGGCAGAAACACCTCAACGAATTGATGCGGGTCGTGCAGGCGGGCGATCGAGGCGTGATTTTCTTTACCGTGCAAAGGT
>MHXL01000012.1:7947-9396 GCA_001824455.1 Desulfuromonadaceae bacterium GWB2_53_15 | reverse complement strand
CGATGCCATCGACCGTGAGTATGGGCGTCTGCTGCGTCTGGCCTTGGCAAACGGCGTGGAGGCCTTGGCCTACCGTGCGTTGGTGACCCAGCAGGAGATTCGCTTGACGGAGCGCTTGCCGGTGATCATATAAGTCTGAATAGTATTACCACGAAGTAAAGACTACACTTGCTACTGGATACATGGTGAGAATGTAGGAATTCATACAAATTCAAAAACTGGAGAACAAATATGGCACCCAAACAACTTCGCATCGGTACCCGCGCCAGCCAGCTGGCACTCTGGCAGGCCAACTGGGTCAAATCAGAGCTGGAGAAGAGATACCCCGGGATGGAGGTCACCCTGACCAAAATCAAGACCATCGGCGACAAGATCCTGGATGTGCCCCTGGCCCAGGTCGGCGGCAAGGGGCTGTTCGTCAAGGAGATCGAGGAGGCCATGCTGCGGGGCGAGATCGACATCGCCGTACACAGCATGAAGGACGTCCCGACCGATTTCCCGGAAGGGCTGGGGCTGCACTGCATCACCGAACGCGAAGACCCGCGCGACGCCGTCATCTCCCGTAACGTGAAATTTACTGACCTGCCCCAAGGGGCCCGCATCGGTACCAGCGCCCTACGCCGCCAGGCCCAGCTGCTCAAGGTGCGGCCTGACCTGCAAATGTGCATAATACGCGGCAACGTGGAGACACGCATCCGCAAGCTGGAAGACGACAAGCTGGACGCGGTCATCCTGGCTGCCGCCGGCCTGAAACGGCTCGGCTTTACCGAACAGGTGGCCGAATACCTGGATGTCGATCTTTCCATCCCAGCCATCGGCCAGGGCGCCCTGGGCATCGAGTGCCGCCTGGCCGACCCGGTTATCACCGAGACCATCGCCTTCTTCAACCATGCTGACACCAGCTATGCCGTACGTGCGGAGCGCGCCCTCCTGAAGCGTTGCGAAGGAGGGTGTCAAGTACCGATTGCAGCCCATGGGACAGTCCACGCCGATCAACTGCGTCTGGTCGGCTTTATCGCTGCGGTTGACGGCAGCCGCTCCGTGCGCGGCGAAATCAGCGGACCAGTGACGCAGTGCGAACAACTGGGCATCCAGCTGGCGGACCAACTGTTGGCTGATGGAGGCAAGGCCATCCTGGAAGAGGTCTACCAGCGCGAGATTGTTACAGGCCAAGAGACAATTGTGTAACCCTGCCGTTCTTGCTGCAAGCAAAAGTTCTAACCGGCGCAGGCAGACTGCCCGCGCTTCCGGAGTTGGTGCGATATGACAACAGAACTGAAAAAGGGAATCGTGTATTTGGTCGGTGCCGGCCCCGGCGACCCGGGGCTGATCACCCTGCGGGGCGTGGAATGCCTGTGCCGGGCCGAGGTAGTGGTCTACGACTATCTGGCCAACGAGCAGTTGCTGGCCTATGCCCCTGACAATGCCGAGCGGATCTACGCCGGCAAG
>MHXL01000012.1:3877-7562 GCA_001824455.1 Desulfuromonadaceae bacterium GWB2_53_15 | reverse complement strand
GGTATTGACCGGCTGCCTGGCCAACATTGCTGATCTGGCTGAACAGGCCGGGTTCAAGCCGCCGGCAGTGACTATCGTTGGCGAGGTGGTTGACCTGCGGGGAAAACTGCGCTGGTTCGACAGCCGGCCGCTGTTCGGAAGGAAGATCCTGGTGACCCGCGCTGCAGATCAGGCCGGTGAATTCTCGCTTTTGCTGGCCGAGCACGGTGCAACGGCTATCGAATGCCCCACTATCCGTCTGGTTGAACCGGAAAGCTGGGAGCCGCTGGATGCCGTTATCAAGCAGCTTGGCAGCTATGACTGGCTGGTGTTGACCTCAGGCAATGCTGTGCGCAACTTCTTCCTGCGACTGGAGTCTTGCGGGCTGGATGCAAGGGCACTGGCAAATTGCCGGGTCTGTGTCGTAGGACCAAAGACAGCCGAAGCGATCCTGGCCTTCGGCATCCGCGCCGACCTGATACCGTCAGACTACAAGGCGGAAGGAGTTGTCGCCGAGCTCAAAAAGCAGGGGATGGCCGGGAAAAAAGTCCTTTTTCCCCGCGCTGACCGCGCCCGGGAGATCATCCCCCAAGAACTGAAGCGCTTGGGAGCCCAGGTGGACAGCCCGGTGGCCTACCGCAACATCCTGCCGGAGCGCCTGCCGCCCGAGGCACTTTTTGCCTTGGAGAAACGTTCCGTAGACTGCATCACCTTCACCTCCTCATCAACGGTCCAAAACCTCGCTGAAATGCTGGGCAGAGATCTTCTGGTCAACATGCTCAAAGGGGTAACGGTAGCCTCCATCGGACCGGTCACATCCCGAACCTGCCGCGAAATGGGGCTAAAAGTCGACATCGAACCGCAACGCTCCACCCTTGCTGAACTGGTTGCAGCCATTACACAGCATTTTACCCATTAATATCGAAGATGCGCTTCGCCTGGTTGACAATGCTCGTCCTTGTTGCGCCATGGAGTATGGCTATAGCGCAAAATGCTCCGCCCATGATTCAGTTGCGCGTGGGCTCACACCCCATTGAAGCCGAACTGGCCGCAACACCTGCCACCCGTGACAAGGGGTTGATGAATCGAACTGTGCTGCCCGACAAACGCGGCATGCTGTTCGTATTTCCTGATGAGCGCCCCTATTGCATGTGGATGCATAACACCACTATCCCCCTGAGCGTGGCTTTTATCGACTCCAGGGGAGCAATTACAAAAATTGCCGAAATGCACCCCGGCTCGGATGATTATTATTGCTCCGACAAACCGGTGCGCTACGCGCTGGAGATGAACCAAGGCTGGTTTCTAAAAAAAGGTGTAACGCCAGGTGCGCGTATCCGGAATATCGACAAGGCGCCACCTGGCCGATAGATATAAATTCTGCAACTGCAATAAAAAAAGGGTTTTCAGCTGCTGCTGAAAACCCTTGATTTTTTTTGGTGCCCAGGACTGGAAACTTAGTGGCTTCAATGATATTGGTTTATTTAGTATTTTATGGCGCTACTGTGTAGCAAATTGTGTAGCAATTTATAGCAGATCACATATGCACGTTGTCAATGTGAGCCCTGAAACCTGACTCGAATCTGTTGCATTCATATTGTGGAAGGCAACTATTTCGCAGAGCAACACCCATATTAGGCAACGGATATGGTCAGCTGCTTCCCAAGGGCGTTGGCGAACTTCTCAAGAGTCGAAAGTTTCATATCCTCAGCATGGTTTTCAATTCTTGAAATAGCGGTCTTCTTCGTGCTGATTTTGCGGGCCAGTTCTTCCTGGGTAAGGCCAGCATCTTCACGAGCCTGACGAAGCATTACTCCAAGTTTGAAATCCTGAAATCCTTTGTCGTAGTTCTCGGCAAACTCAGGGTCACGTTTTTTTCGACCATCGATATACACTCTTAAATCGCTCATGCTAATTTCCTCCGCGACAAATACTCTTGTTTGTATGCTTCAGCTCGTTCAATTTCGCCGGGTGGCGTTTTCTGGGTCTTCTTAACCAGTCCGTGAGTAAGTATCACGAACGAATTGCCAGCAAAGAAACAGAAAATACGGTAAATATTCGATCCCAACGAAATCCGAACCTCCCAGATTCCATCGGTGTTGACAAGTTTCTTGAAATACGTGGATGGCAAGGATTCTAGTTCTTCAAGCAATGACAACGTCCACGTTACTTTTTGAGCGGCTTTACCGGATAAGCTCTCAATGAACTCCTGCACCGGGCAGTAGCCGTCAGCAGTCTTGTAGAATTTCACGTTACGTATCATGTTTCAATGTTAACATCAAGGTTAACACTGGTCAAGAAAAAGAGTGGTTGGTGTTTAATGCTTTGATGGCTCAAAACCGGCTACGGGCTGGCGCTACAGCATTCCAGCGATACAAGGAATCTTTACAGTTTGGATCCGGAAGTAATAAGTCTGATTTTTGTGTTGGAACATAAAAAAAACACCGCCTTTTATTTCCGATTTTTACCGGTTAAAAAGACGGTGAATTTCCTGTTTCCTGTTTACAAATTACTGTTATCTTTGATTTTGGTGCCCAGGACTGGAATCGAACCAGCACATCCTTGCGAATACCAGAACCTGAATCTGGCGCGTCTACCAATTCCGCCACCTGGGCAATAGAATGAATTATATATCACCAAGCCAGACCTATATGCAAGAAAAAAATGGTATTTCCCTTCCATTCTCAAGCTTGATTTGATACAGTTATTAACCTCCCACTTTACAAGAAGGACACCTGCCTTTCATGAATCTCCTTTCCGTTGAAAAACCCGCCCGCTACATGGGGGGCGAGATGGGCTCCATCCGCAAGGATGCAGCCGAGCTGCGCATAGCACTGGCCTTCCCTGATGTCTACGAAGTGGGGATGAGTCATCTGGGACTGCGCATTCTCTATACAATCCTTAACGCCGACGAGGGCATTGCCGCCGAACGCGTCTTTGCCCCTTGGCCGGATATGGAAAAACAAATGGAGGCGACAGGGACCCGACTTTCAACACTGGAAACCTCCACACCGCTGACACAATGCGACATCATTGGCTTCACCCTCCAATACGAGCTTTCCTACACCAATATCCTCAATATGCTCCGTCTGGCAGGCATGCCTCTGCTTGCGAACCAGCGCAAAGACACATTTCCACTGGTAATCGCCGGTGGCCCCTGCGCCTATAACCCAGAGCCGTTGGCGCCTTTTTTTGATGCCGTCCTGCTGGGAGACGGTGAGGAAGCGATCTTGGAGATCGCCGAGGCAACACGCCAGGCAAAACGGCTCGGCGAGGACAAGCCAACGCTGCTGAAGCGACTGGCCGACATCGAGGGGGTCTACATCCCCTCTTTTTTTGAGCCAAGCTATAACCCGGATGGCACCATAGCCGAGATTACTGCCCTCAGCACGGGTCATGCCAGCGTGCGGCGCAGGTTTCTCAGCAACCTGGATACGGCTGTTTATCCCACAAAGCCGGTAGTGCCTTTCATGAAAACTGTACATGACCGGGTAGCTGTAGAGATCGCCCGCGGCTGCACCCGCGGCTGTCGCTTCTGTCAGGCTGGCTACGTCTATCGTCCTTTACGCGAACGTTCGCCGGCCACTGTACTGGGATTGGTGGAAGAATCCCTGCGGGCTTCCGGCTATGACGAGGTCTCGCTGCTGTCACTTTCTACCGGCGATTATTCATGCGTCGCGCCGCTGCTCACTGAAATGATGTCACG
>MHXL01000012.1:3686-3792 GCA_001824455.1 Desulfuromonadaceae bacterium GWB2_53_15 | reverse complement strand
GCTGACCTGCTGGAGACGGCCGCCAGCGTTTACCGTGCGGGCTGGCGTTCGATCAAACTCTACTTCATGATCGGGTTGCCCGGAGAGACAGCCGACGATGTGCAAC
>MHXL01000012.1:3050-3478 GCA_001824455.1 Desulfuromonadaceae bacterium GWB2_53_15 | reverse complement strand
CGCCCCACTTTCCTTTATGGAGGGTGTCTTTGCCCGGGGAGACCGGCGCCTGGCACCTGTGTTGATCCGGGCCATGGAACTGGGCTGCCGCTTTGATGGCTGGAAGGAACACTTCTCTATCGAGCGTTGGCTGCAGGCATTCGCGGACAGCTCCATTCAGCCGGACTGGTATCTACGACAACGCGG
This sequence comes from Desulfuromonadaceae bacterium GWB2_53_15, assembly GCA_001824455.1. GTDB lineage: Bacteria > Desulfobacterota > Desulfuromonadia > Geobacterales > Pseudopelobacteraceae > JACPFJ01. Next base: position 3,292 of record MHXL01000012.1, on the reverse strand, counting down.
CCTGGACGAGGTTCTACCCTGGAATCATCTGGACTGCGGAGTGACACGCGAGTTTCTGCTCAAAGAGCGCGAGCGGGCATTCAGCGAAACCGCGACCGAAGATTGCCGTCACGGCAACTGTACCGCCTGCGGGGTGTGCGATTTTGAAACCGTAACTACACACCTCTCCAAGGATATAGACATGCCGGCGCGCCATGCCGGAAACCAAACTGACGAAACCGCCGCCCGCATGCGGCTCCGTT
>MHXL01000012.1:0-2982 GCA_001824455.1 Desulfuromonadaceae bacterium GWB2_53_15 | reverse complement strand
AGCCGGGGCGTGGTGCCAATCCTCTTTTCCCAGGGTTTTCACCCCCATCCCCGCTTCTCATTTGCCACAGCAACCTCGGTTGGTGTAGAATCCAGGGCTGAGTATATGGACATGTTCGTGGCAGCATCCATTCCTGCGGATGAGATCATGCAGCGTCTCAACAGAGTCCTGCCAGAGGGGCTTCAGATTCTGGAAGCAACGCGGATTGACGTTAAATCACCTTCGCTCTCCACGCTGATCGATACGACTTGCTATCGCATAACCTTTGATGAACAGTACTCCGCAAGGCTATCAGATCTATGTGTGCAATTTTTGGCACACACCGATTATGTCATTCAGCGGAAGAAAAAGGGTGACATCCAGACCATCGACCTGCGCGGCCAGGTCACAGCGCTCACCGCCTCCGGCACATCGCTGGAACTGGTGGCAGGCAGGGGAAAACCGCTGGAGTTTGCCCGCGCAATAACCGGCAATGCCGACCTCCAGGCCGATGATATCCGCGTTGAAAAACTGGAAGTACATTTTATTGCTTGATAACCTAAACACATCTTTTCGACTATATTTCAGATACAGGGGTAACAATCATGGGCGCAGAACTGGTTATCAACGCCGCTTCTCATGAAACGCGCATCGCGTTGATTGAGAACGGAACCATCGCAGAATTGTACATTGAACGGACCCGCGAAAAGGGGATTGTCGGTAACATCTACAAAGGCCGCGTCATCCGGGTACTGCCCGGCATGCAGGCAGCCTTCGTGGATATCGGCATGGAAAAGGCTGCCTTCCTGTATGTAGCAGATGTATTCGACGCCATTGAAGAATTTGAGTCGCTGCTTGAAGACAAGAAGGATCACGAGGTAAGCAATAACCAGACAGCTGACAGCCATCCGGATTTCAAACCGCTTCACCCGATCGAGGAGTTGCTCCAAGAAGGACAGGAGCTGCTGGTACAGGTTTCCAAGGAGCCGCTTGGCACCAAGGGTGCCCGCATCACCTCCCACATATCACTGCCGGGGCGCCACCTGGTCTACATGCCCACAGTCGATCATGTCGGCATCTCCCGCCGCATTGTGGACGAAGTCGAGCGAGAACGACTACGGGAAACCGTTGAGCGCCTCAAGCAGAGCGGCACAGGTTACATAGTCAGGACTGCCTCAGAAGGCAAAAGCGAAGAGGACTTACTGTCGGACATGCAATACCTCTCCACGCTCTGGGACGAAATTGTCAAGCGCAAGGATAAGGCTTCGGCACCTTCCCTGATCCACTCCGACCTGGATGTGGTCCAGAAGGTGGTTCGCGACATTGTCACTGAGCAGGTAGACAAGATCATCGTTGACTCCAAACCGGATTACGACCGCATCGTCCAGTTTATCTCTGCCTTTGTGCCCAAGATGAAGTACTTCATCGAACTGTACGACGAAGAGGAACCGATCTTTGACCATTTCGGCCTGGAAGTGGAAATCAGCCGTGCCCTGGGGCGCAAGGTATGGCTTAAATCCGGCGGCTATATCATTATTGAACAAACCGAGGCACTGACTGCCGTCGATGTCAATACCGGACGCTTTGTGGGCAAGCACAATCTGGAGGACACCATCCTCAAGACCAATCTGGAAGCGGTCAAGGAGATCGCTTACCAGTTACGCCTTCGCAATATCGGCGGCATCATCATCATCGACTTCATCGACATGGAAAAAGAGGTCAATCGCGACAAGGTATTTGGTGCTCTGGATGAAGCCCTCAAGAGCGACAAGTCCAAAACGAACATCCTGAAGATATCTGAACTGGGATTGGTAGAAATGACCCGTAAGCGGGTGCGGGAGAGCATCGGTCGCATGATGTGCGAGCCATGCACGTATTGTGAAGGCCGTGGTTACATTAAATCCAAAACCACCATCTGCCACGAGATCTTTCGCGAACTGCGCCGGGAGATGCTGGACATTCGCGGCACCAAGGCAACGGTATCAGTGCACCCACTGGTAGCCGACCTGCTCTATGATGAGGAACGCCGCGGACTGGAGGAACTGGAGAAGAAGTTCAAGAAGCGTATCACCGTCCGTGCCAAACCTGGCTTTCATCAGGAGCAGTTCGAAATCATGATTAACTAGGCGCCATACAATCAGCCGCCATACAAACAGAAAAGGCGAAGGGTTAACCCCTCGCCTTTTCTGTTTGTGACATGGACGATCTGCAAAGCGTGGCCGCTTGCATCAGGAAACTTCAGCCAGGAAACTAGGCTGCCTTACGCTGCGGATCAATCTGGTCGTAATTGGCCGCAAAAAATTCCATAGCTTCGCGCATGATGTCGGAGATGCTCAATTGGGTCTTCTCCATGATGTTCTCCAAGTGATCACGCTCCTCATCACTGATCCTCATCGAAATTACGTTGTACCGCGGATTTTCTCTCATTTTACCCATGACTTTTTCCTCCCTGTATTTGTGTATGATGGCTTTCTGTTCTGTCTGAACATGCATTTACCGTATACACTAGCCATTTCCGTGCCAACGGTGAAAAAAAAGTTTTATTGGTTTAATAACAGCATGTTACAATATTGGACCTTTTTAATCTTATTTCGTAGACACTATTTGTGTGCATCAATTGGCACACTGGTGGCCAAAAGTATACACAATATTGCATTATTGCCTTTTAACCATGTTTAACATCCACCGTTCCAATAATATGAAATCCTGTATGTACTGATTTGAGCATCACGCAGACCCACCCCGCACAACCTCGATGTTGTACTTGTTCAGGAGCCGATAAAACGTCCGGCGGGGAATACTCGACATGCGAGCGGCCTTGGCAACATTGCCGCCGGCCTCATCAAGATAGCGTACAATAAGGTTTTTTTCGGTTCGCCCCATATGCAGCTCACGTTCAGCCTTAAAAGAAGTTCTGCGACGATTGACCTCGCCATCGGCACTGCATTCGTAGGTATTGACAAAGATTGTGGGCAGGTTTTCCAACCTGATAACCCCGTCCTT
>MHXL01000011.1:174-6061 GCA_001824455.1 Desulfuromonadaceae bacterium GWB2_53_15 | reverse complement strand
CAAACCGGTCGCCAAAACCTGTGGCAATAACCGTCACCTTGATAGTATCACCAAGGCTGTCATCCCTGACAACACCGATCTTGATAATGGCGCTTTCATGTACACGCTCGGCAATGATCCGGTTGACCGTATTATAATCGTCCATAGTCATGCTTGAAGAACCGGTGATGTTGACCAGAACCCCTTTTGATCCGGAGATGTCGTTGTCTTCAAGCAATGGGCTGGAGATGGCCATGCTCACAGCTGTAGAGGCCTTGTCCTCACCTGTGCCGATGCCTATGCCCATCATGGCCATGCCGCGCACACTCATGACGGTCTTTACATCGGCAAAGTCGAGGTTCATGAAGCCCTCGGTGGTGATCAGTTCAGATATCCCTTGGACTGCCTGACGCAGGACGTCATCGGATGGTTTGAAGGCATCGAAGAGCGACATGTTCTTGCCGGCCTGGCTGATGAGACGATCATTGGGGATGATGATCAGGGAGTCTACATGCTTTTTAAGCTCGTTGATACCCAGTTCCGCAACCTCGCTCTTGGCTTTGCCTTCGTAGGTAAATGGTTTGGTGACAACACCTACGGTAAGTGCCCCGGTCTCACGAACTACCTCGGCAATCACCGGCGCTGCGCCGGTACCGGTACCACCTCCCATGCCTGCGGCGATAAAGACCAGATCGGCGCCCTTGAGAGCGTCGGTCAGCTGCGTGCGGTCTTCCAGCGCGGCATCCCTGCCGATTTCCGGTTTGGTGCCGGCGCCGAGTCCCTTGGTGAGTTGCCTGCCGAGCTGGATTTTTGAGGTGGCTTTTGAAGCACGTAAGGCTTGCGCATCTGTATTGGCAACTATAAAGTCGACTTTATGGATGTCATGGGCGACCATGGTATTTACGGCGTTTCCGCCGCCGCCGCCTACCCCGATCACCTTAATAACGGCACTTTGTTCAATGGTTTCGTCAAACTCAAACATCAGTTTCTCCCCCCGAGCATTGGCAGTGTTTCATATTTGAGAATGAACTTTAAACGCATTTCTATCAGGAATCAAAAGAAAAAATATTAAAATTTACCAGTGCGTAATAAGCCCTTGAAATTAGATTTGTTAGCTGCTGTACAGGTGCTTGTGTTAATTAAGTGGCACTTAGAAAAACTCTCTGAACCAGCTTTTCATTCTTCCGAACACTGAGCCAAACAGGTTGTTTTCTGATTTTGTTGTTGGAAACTCCCGCGCTCCGGCGTTTCTGCTGCCATATACTACCAAGCCAACGCCGGTTGCGTAGACCGGCGAATTGACAACATCGACCAGTCCGCCGATTCTTTGTGGCACACCACGTCGCACCGGCAGATTAAATATCTGTTCGGCCAGTTCCGGCATTCCATCCAGGATGCTGGAACCTCCGGTGATGACAACGCCTGATGCGATGGAATCCTCCAGGCCGGATTTGACAATTTCCCGGTTGACCAGGGTGAAGATCTCTTCCACGCGGGGCCCGAGAATCTCGCACAACACATTGCGGGATAGTTCGCGTGGCTTGCGGCCGCCGACACTGGGCACCTCGATTTTGTCTTCCTTACCCACCAGCGAAGAAAGGCAGCAACCATATTTCTGCTTGATCTTCTCCGCCTCGGCCATGGGGGTGCGCAAACCGACTGCGATGTCGTTGGTCAGGTGGTTGCCACCCAGGGAGAGTACCGAGGTGTACTTGATGGCGCCTTCGGAAAAGATGGCGATGTCGGTGGTTCCACCGCCGATATCCACCAGGCAGACCCCCAATTCTTTCTCGTCGGACGAAAGAACCGCTTCGGAGGATGCGAGTTGCTCCAGTACGATGTCTGCTACATCCAGACCAGCGCGATTGCAGGATTTCACAATGTTCTGGGCGCTTGCTACCGCTCCAGTGACGATATGGACCTTGGCCTCCAGGCGGACGCCGCTCATGCCGAGTGGCTCCCGAATCCCGTCCTGTTCGTCGATGATGAACTCCTGGGGGAGGATATGGATGACCTCGCGGTCCATGGGGATAGCGATTGCCTTGGCGGCGTCGATTACCCGCCGTACGTCCTCTTGGACCACCTCGCGGTTTTTGATGGCGATCACACCCTGAGAGTTGATGCCTTTGATATGCCCTCCGGCGATGCCGGCATAGACTGATTTGATCTCGCAACCAGCCATCAGCTCGGCCTCGCTGATCGCCTTGCGAATAGCGCCGACCGTGCTTTCGATGTTGATGACCACCCCTTTGCGCAGGCCGCTGGACGGGCTTGTGCCGATGCCGACGATGTCAATGCCGTCTTCGGTGACATTTCCGACAATGGCACAGATCTTGGTAGTACCGATATCAAGCCCGACTATCAGGTTATCCTTTTTGGTAGCTGACATGCCCCCCCCTGCCTGTGTGCTGGATTCATAGAGTAATTTAACTCTTTTTGACGATGATCTTGTCGATGTAGTCGAGATCTATATATTGGAGTGTCGGCCGTTGGGCCATGAGTTCACGGTAGATTCGTGCGAAACGCTCAACCTTGGCAACGAAGTCGCCGGGGCCAATTTTCACCGGAAGCGCGCCGGAAGCAGTAAACATGGTAAAACCGTAGCCCTTATCGTAATGAATCTCCGATACATCTGCAAGGATAAATGCACCTTTTTCGCGTAAAATCGTAAGTAGTTCACAAGTGGCTTTGAGAGCCTCTTTGGTTGCTGCCGGGTCTTTGTTTAGGTCTTCTTCGCTGAAGCCGGTAATAACGGGGTAATCCAGCCGGTCTCCCTGGTTGAGTACCTTGAAGACATTCCCTTTTTTGTCCAGATAGTAAATGAAACCCATGTTGATTACGGCCACAGGTTCGCGTTCGGTAATTGCAATCGAAAGGCCGTCCGGGAAGTACCGGCGAATGTGAACGGTCTCCACCCACGGATTTTGGGCGAGCTGTTCACCCATGCGTTTCAGCTTCAGGCGCGCCAAGTCGCGGCCTGGCTCAACACCGCAGATGGCCAGAATTTCTTCGCGGGTCAAACGTTTGGAGCTGGAGACCTCAATGGTCTTGAGGCGGAAGAAGGTTGCAGAATTCAGCATGCGATAGACCACAAACAGGATCAGGCCGGCCATGGCCACAGCAGTCAGGGCTAGCGTGATTTTGCCGAGCGGGCGCAGAAACTTATTCAGATCTAGCGGGTTGCGCTGGACCTTGACCCGGTTGGCGGTAACCTTCTTGCGCTGATATGTGGATGTGGCAAAATCCCGCATACGGTCAATTGGCCTTTGTTGAAAGTGTTGCGGATTCGATGATACGCTCAACCAGCGCCTCGAAGGATAGTCCTGCTCCCTTGGCCGCTATTTCGGGCAGCAGGCTGAGGGCTGTCATTCCAGGCAGGGTGTTGACCTCAAGCACGTAGCAGTCGCCAGTCGAATCCACGAGCAGATCGACCCGGCTGTAACCTTTGCAGCCCAGGGTGCGGTGTGCAGCCAGGCCAATCTGTTGGGCCTTCGCATAAAGCGATGGTTCCAGGCGGGCCGGAAAGATGTGCTCGGCCATGCCGTCGGTATACTTGGCTTCGAAATCGTAAAATTCATTCTTGGGCACGATCTCAATGGCGCCGATCGGGCGGTCGTCCAGGATGCCGACCTGGACCTCCTGGCCCTTGATGTACTGCTCCACCAGGATCTCACTGTCGTGGCTAAAGGCCAGGGCAACGGCTGTATTCAGCTCGCTCTCCAGTTTGACGATGGAGACCCCCACTGAGGAGCCTTCCTGCACCGGTTTGACAACAAGCGGCAGACCAAAGCTGAGTTCGGCGAGCCTGACCTGCTCTCCCTGGCGGAAATGGTGGAAGGGTGCGGTAAGGATGCCGTTAGCGGTAAAGGCTTGCTTGCTGTAGAGCTTATGCATGGCCAGTGCGCTGGCCAGTACGCCTGACCCGGTGTACGGAATCTGCATCAGCTCAAGCAGGCCTTGCACACAGCCATCCTCGCCATAGCGACCGTGCAAGGCAATAAAGGCCGCCTCGATCCCTTCGCGCTCCAGGACAGAAGCCAGATCACGGCCCACATCGATGGCTACAGCCTGATAGCCTTGGGTTAGTAGTGCCTGGAACACGGCGGCCCCGCTTTTCAGGGAAACTTCGCGCTCAGCCGAGAGCCCGCCCATCAGTACGCCGATTTTTTTAGAGGTGTTTTTTCTCATGAGTTTTCCTCGCCCACTATACGCACTTCTTCTTCCAGTGTCACGCCAGATGTTTTGAATACCGCATCTTTTACCAAGATTGATAATTCGAGAAAATCATGCGTGGTTGCACCGCCGGTATTGACCAGAAAATTGCTGTGCACCTCGGAAACCTGCGCGCCGCCTAGGCGGACTCCGCGCATGCCGGCAGCATCTATCAATCTCCAGGCAGCCTGACCTGGGGGGTTCTTGAAGAACGATCCGGCGCTGGGAAAGCCGACATTATGTTTAGATCTCCGCAGTTCAAGGTCCTTGCGGATCTCTTCCTCGGTCTGCTGCGGTTCTCGTTGATCCAGGTTGAATATGGCCGCCAGGACAATGTCTTCCGATGGTAACGCCAAGTGGCGGTAGCCATAATCAAGCTCGGCCATCCGATACTCCGCAACTCTACCGTCACGCAACAGGGTCAACGACTCGGTCCGCTCCAGGATGCCTGAACCGTAGGCGCCGGCATTCATCTTGATGGCGCCGCCGACCGTGCCGGGGATCCCGGAGATGAAGCCGATTCCTCCCAGCCCCAGTTCCTGGGCAAAACGCACGACAGCCAGATTTTCGGCCCCGGCTTCGGCCAGGATCCTCCGGTTTCCAAGGTCTGCGATCCGGTTGAAACGCTCCAGCGAGATGATCGCCCCGCGGATGCCCTTGTCGCGCACCAGCAGGTTATAGCCCTTGCCGATGGTCAGCCAAGGAACGCTTAAATTTTTCAGCCCTTGAAGCAGATTTTGCAGATCATCTGCATCCTCCGGCACGGCATACAGGTCAGCCGGACCGCCCACCTTCAGGGAAGTATGCCGGCTCATGGACTCGTTCCGCAGCAATTGGCCGCGTATCACAATCTCAGAGTACTTCAGGCTGTGCCCCCCAGCATCTTGACCAATGCCTCGCCCTGCTGCCAGATGTTACCGGCCCCCAGGGTAATAACGATGTCACCCGGTTTGACGATTGCGGCCAGATGATCGGGGATCTGCTCGCGATTAGCGATATAGGTCACATCCTTCTGGCCGTGGCGAAGAACTTCGCCGGCAAGACGCTCGGCCGTGGCACCCTCGATCGGCTGCTCACCGGCGGCATAGACGTCGGTCAGGACCAGTACGTCGGCGTCGTAAAATGCGGTCACAAATTCGTCGAACAATTCATGGGTACGGGTGTAGCGGTGCGGCTGGAAGGCGGCTACGATGCGCCGCTCAGGCCATCCCTGGCGGGCAGCAGCCAGGGTTGCCTTGATCTCGGCCGGGTGGTGGCCGTAATCGTCCACCACCATGATCCCGTTCGGCTCACCCTTGACTGTGAAACGCCGGCCGACACCCCCAAACTTGGCAAAACCCTCCTGGATGGCGCTGAAGGGCACATCCAGTTCAAGCGCTACTGCGATGCAGGCCATGGCGTTCAGTACATTGTGCGGACCTGGCATGGGAAAGGAAACCTCACCCAGGCGGTATCCCTTGTAGTGGGCCACGAACGAGGTCAGAAAACCGTCGTGCCTGACGTGAGTGGCACGTATATCGGCTTGGGAGGAGAGCCCGTAGGTCATGTAGCGTTTTTTTACCCGTGGCAAAATCGCGCGGATGTTTTTGTCATCCAGACAAAGTACGGCCAGGCCATAGAAGGGCACCTTGTTGATGAATTCGACAAAGGTATCCTTGATCTCTTCGATGCCGCCTAAATAATGGTCCAGATGATC
>MHXL01000011.1:0-106 GCA_001824455.1 Desulfuromonadaceae bacterium GWB2_53_15 | reverse complement strand
CCTCGGCCAGCAGGAATTTCCCCTGCCCCAGTTGTGCATTGGTGCCGATGGCGTTGAGTTTGCCGCCGATGACGATGGTCGGATCGATGCCGGCATGGCCCAGGAT
>MHXL01000010.1:5752-9324 GCA_001824455.1 Desulfuromonadaceae bacterium GWB2_53_15 | reverse complement strand
ATCTTATGAAAATATTGGCTAAGACTTGAGCACTAAAATGATTTTACAGTGGAATTAAGTTGCTTGATAAAGGCTGCACAGAAATGTGTTACTCTGTTGAGTGGTGTAACAGCACAGATGATGTCGGTAGCAGTTGTGGATAATTAATACACCCGTAAGTGTGCCCATATAAAAAACTTATAATTGACTCTAACCGTTCGATGTTGAAGTGATTATTTATCTGTTGCCTACTTGTTTATCGCAAATGTCAAATTCGGCATACTGGTTGCTATCTAATCCATGCTTCAAGGTGTCAAACCAGTCTGCGCAGCTGCGAAGTCGCTGATTGATTCTGATTCAGCGCCATAGTAACCGGAATACCGGAGGAGGTTCAGAGTGCTCTACAAATCCGTGAACGAATCCTTCAATGAATTTATCATTGAACGAAGCGATCCCAAATGTATACGTTGCAAGGTATGTGTACGTCAGTGTGCCTATGAGGTACACCGTTACATCGATGCGGATAACTGTCTGACCGAAGACAATACCCTTTGCATAGGCTGCCGGCGCTGCTCGGCTCTGTGTCCTACCGGGGCTATTTCGATTCGCACCAATCAGGAGGCTTTCAAGAAGAATGAATCCTGGTCGACGGCACACATTCGCAATCTTTATGCCCAGGCAGAAACCGGTGGTATTCTGCTGGCAGCCATGGGCAACCCGGCAAAATATCCGATTTATTGGGATCACTTGCTGCTGGACGCTTCCCAGGTGACCAATCCTTCCATCGACCCTTTGCGCGAGCCAATGGAGTTACGCACTTATTTGGGCAAAAAGCCGGACAGCATCGAGGTTGTCTATGACAAGGCAAGCGGCAAGCCAAGCCTGAAGACAAAATTGACTCCACAGCTCAAGCTTGAGTACCCTTTTATCTTCTCTGCCATGAGTTACGGCGCGTTGAACCTGAACGCCCACCGTGCAATGGCGGCAGCTGCGGAAGAGTTGGGCACCATCTATAATACTGGTGAAGGTGGTCTTCACAAAGACCTGTACAAGTATGGCAAGAACGTGATCGTCCAGGTTGCTTCCGGCCGCTTCGGCGTCAGCGAACAGTACCTGAACGCCGGGGTAGGGATCGAGATCAAGATCGGCCAGGGTGCCAAACCTGGCATTGGTGGCCATCTGCCGGGCGAGAAGGTTGATGACCAGATCTCGGAAACCCGTATGATACCGATCGGCTCGGATGCCATCTCGCCTGCGCCGCACCACGATATTTACTCTATCGAAGACCTGCGCCAGCTGATCTACGCCCTCAAAGAGGCCACCAACTACGAAAAGCCGGTCTCGGTCAAGATCGCGGCTGTCCATCACATTGCGGCCATTGCCTCGGGTGTGGCCAGAGCCGGTGCGGATATCATCACCATCGACGGTTTCCGTGGCGGCACCGGCGCGGCACCTCAGGTTATCCGCGATAATGTGGGTATCCCCATGGAACTTGCCCTGGCGGCCGTTGATTCCCGACTGCGCGATGAGGGCATACGCAATCAGGTCTCGATAGTGGTCGGCGGCGGTGTGCGCTCCTCTGGAGATGCCATCAAGGCCATCGCCTTGGGCGCTGATGCCATCAACCTGGGAACATCCACCCTGCTGGCCCTGGGCTGTACGCTTTGCCAACGTTGCTACACCGGCAAGTGTCCCTGGGGCATCACCACCAACAACCCTTATCTGGCCAAGCGCCTCAATCCTGAAATCGGCGCGGAGAGCTTGGTCAACCTGGTACGTGCCTGGGGGCACGAGATACAGGAAATACTGGGCGGAATGGGGTTGAATGCACTGGAATCATTGCGCGGCAATCGCTACAAGCTGCGCGCCTTGGGCCTCTCGGAAAAAGAAATGTACATCCTGGGCGTTATGCCCGCTGGGGAATAAAACTACCGTGCTGCGTGCGGCGTGCGACGTGCAGGTTGATGTTATGCACGCAGCACGTAGCACGAGGCACGTAGCACGAGGAATTATGAAACGTATCTACTCAATAGAAGACGCTTGTATCGGCTGCCACCTGTGCGAGGTAGCCTGCATAACCGAGCATTCGCTCTCAAAAGATCCGATCAAGGCTTTTCTGCATGAGCCCGAACGCCCCATTCCGCGTTGTACGGTGGAGGAGTTGAATGGCGGGGTCGTCTCACTGTCCACCACCTGTCGCCACTGCGATGAGCCGGACTGTCTGCGGGCCTGTATCTCCGGTGCGATCCAGAAGAATGCCGAGGGAATCGTCCACATCGACAGGGAACAGTGCGTAGGCTGCTGGTCCTGCGTGATGGCTTGCCCCTACGGTGCTATCCAGCGCAACCTGGAACGTAAAAAGGCCAATAAGTGCGACCTCTGTCCGGACCGCCAGTCGCCTGCCTGCGTGGACGCCTGTCCTAACCGGTCACTTGTGTACAGAGAGGGAAGCCAGAAATGAACTACGTAATCGTCGGTAACTCCGTGGCCGCCATTGGCGCCATTCGCTCAATCCGCGAACTTGATCAGCAGGGGAACATTACCGTTATCTCCCGCGAAAAGCATAACGTCTATGGTCGACCGCTGATCTCCTACCTGTTGGGTGGTCTGATCAACGAGAAGCGCATGTCCTACCTGCCGGATGATTTTTACGCACAGCAGCGCATCAATCTACTGCTGGACTCCGAGGTGGTGGCTGTCGATAGCAAGGCAAAAATGGTGAAACTGGCCGGTGGGGATCTCATTCCCTATGACAAACTGCTGCTGGCCACCGGCGGTGATCCGTTCATCCCTCCCATTGAGGGGCTGGCGGATAAGGAGCGTGTCTTCACCTTTACCACCTGGGATGACGCCGCCAAGCTGAAGGGGTTAGCCCCGGACATCACTCGGGCCGTGGTTATCGGCGGTGGCCTGATCGGCCTCAAGGCGGCTGAAGGCCTGAATCTGCTCAACAAGAGCGTTACCGTGATCGAGTTGGCCGACCGGGTGCTGTCCTCGGCCTTTGACCGGCCGGCAGGTAAGATCGTTGCCCGCAAGATGAAGGCAAACGGCATCGATGTGATCAATGAAGATACCGTTGTCCGCATCGAAGGCGAGGGGGGCGAAATTACCGGCGTGACCCTGAAGTCCGGCGATTTCATTCTTTGCGATACGGTTATCGTGGCTATCGGTGTGCGGCCGGCTGCCGGCTTCCTCAAGGGGAGCGGTGTTGAGGTCAATCGCGGCATTGTAGTGGATAATACCATGCAGACATCGGTAACAAATGTGTATGCTGCGGGCGATGTGGCCGAGGCCACAGATTTTTTCAGCGGTCAGAAAAACCCCATGCCAATCTGGCCCGATGCCTACACGCAGGGCGATGTTGCCGGTATAGCCATGGCCGGCGGAAAAAAGGAGTATGAGGGCGGCTTGGCAATGAACTCCATTGAGTTTTTCAATGTCTCCACCATCTCCATGGGAGTAACCAATCCCAGCAATCCAAGTGAATATGAGATTCACACCTATCAGGATATCCAAAACTACCAGTACCGAAAGATTGTATTGCAAAACAATCGCCTGGTTGGCGCTGTCCTGGTGGGAAATGTTGAGCGGCC
>MHXL01000010.1:0-5670 GCA_001824455.1 Desulfuromonadaceae bacterium GWB2_53_15 | reverse complement strand
ATCAATCTCTCGAAGGAAATCAGGAACAGGCTGTTCAGCCCCCAAGGCAAGGCGGTCGATAACGGTAAACGCGCTGAACGGGCCGTCGGACATTGATTCGCGTAGGGGCGGCTGTGTGGCCGCCCAATCAGGCAACCACACAGGGTTGCCCTGCAAAGGGAACAAACATGAAACCACAACCAACACATATTTTTGAAAAAGACATCTCCAACTGCGGCCTGACCGGCTTTATTTCCAAAAAGGGGACGCGGGTGGAAGGTTCGGTGATCATCAAGTCCATTTCGCTCATGCATGACCGTGGCAATGGACTGGGCGGCGGTTTCGGTGCTTACGGCATTTACCCTGAATATCAGGAATTTTATGCCTTTCATCTGATGTATGAAAACGTCATGGCGCAGCAGATGACCGAGGAGTATCTGGAGGCCAATTTCTTCATTGAGCAGCAGGAAGATATCCCCACCAAGCGCACAAAGGCCATTGTCAGTCCACCGGCTTTCAGACGTTATTTTGTCAAGCCTCTGGAAAATGACGAGTACAAGGAAGCCGTAGAGTACCAGGGACTTACCGAAGAGGATCTCATCGTTCGGCATGTTATGGCCATTAACCATGAGATTGACGGAGCCTTTGTAGTCTCTTCCGGCAAAAACATGGGCGCCTTCAAGGGCGTTGGTTTCCCTGAAGAGATTGCCGAGTTCTTTCGCCTGGAAGAGTACAGCGGCCACATCTGGACCGCCCATAACCGGTTTCCGACCAATACTCCCGGCTGGTGGGGTGGCGCTCATCCGTTTACCTTGCTGGACTGGTCCATTGTCCACAATGGGGAGATTTCCTCCTATGGAATAAACAAACGCTACCTGGAAATGTACGGCTACCTCTGCACCATGCTGACCGATACCGAGGTTGTGGCCTACATGCTGGATATGCTGATCCGCAAGCATGGCTTGACTCCGGGACTGGCCTGTACCGCATTGGCGCCTCCCTTCTGGTCTTTCATAGATCAGCTGCCTGACAATGAGCGCGAGCTTTACACCGCCATCCGTCAGGTGTATGGCAGTGCCTTGTTGAACGGACCTTTTGCCATTCTCTTTGCCAGCAACAAGGGCTTGATTGGCCTAAACGACCGGGTTAAGCTACGGCCGCTGGTCTGTGCCGAGTATGAGGATTTTGTCTACATGGCTTCGGAGGAGTCCGCTATCCGCGAGATATGCTCAAACCCCACCCGTATCTGGTCTCCGCGTGGCGGTGAGCCGGTCATCGCCATGCTGGAAGGCAATGTTTAAATTCAGGAACAAGGTGAAAGGGACAAATGGATTCCATCTCTTTTGCCACCTGATCCTAAACCTCTGGAGATTATCATGAAATTAGATGCACAGGGCATGTACTACCGCGACCTAAATGCAAAAGTGCGTGAAGCGGTCGCGGCGGGCGCTGAAAAAATTGAACTTGCAAATGTCAATGGTCAGTACTTTATCGGCGACGGCATCAACAAACCGGTGACCATCATTATTAACGGGGTGCCGGGCAATGATCTCGCTGCTTTTATGAACGGCGCCACCATTGTTGTAAAGGAAAATGCCCAGGACAATATCGGCAATACGATGAATGCCGGTAAGGTGATTGTGCATGGCCATGCCGGTGATGTCCTCGGTTATGGCATGCGCGGTGGAAGGATCCATATTCTGAAGGACGTCGGTTACCGGGTTGGCATCCATATGAAGTCCTATCAGGACAACAAACCGGTGTTGATTGCCGGTGGCAAGGCCGGCGATTTTTTTGGTGAGTATATGGCCGGCGGTGTCCTGATCCTGCTGGGCATGTACACTGATGACCCTGACAAAGCCAAGCATGGCTACCTGTTTGGTACTGGTATGCATGGTGGCGTAATCTATGTGCGTGGCGGTGTGGACGAATCCCGCCTGGCCAAGGAGGTTGGCGTTTTTGACCTTGACGAAAACGATCAGAAAGAGCTGGAAGGGTATATCAAGGAATACTGCAAAGATTTTAAGCTTGATGTACAAGAGGTTCTGAAGGAAGGCTTTGTCAAGGTTCTCCCCCGCAGCAAGCGCCCCTATGGCAACATGTACTGCCCTATGCCAAAATAAGTCGCAAATATTAAATCACAGCAGCAATGAATGGGAAGGCGTTTAACGTCTTCCCATTTTTTTTGCGCAAAAGTCCACGCACACATTACATGATTGCCCAGAGGCAAGGGAAATTGCAGTACGGATGAAGGAATGTATACAGAGAATGTATACACAGAAATTATGTTTCGGCAAAACAGTGGTTCAAAGTTGGTAATTTTATAAACAGTATAATTGCATCATGCTATTTGTTTGTAATATGCAGATATCACGACAAAAAAACAAATCAACTAATGGTTGATATTATTTCATTGACAATAATATAACATTGTATTACAAATATAAACATAGAATGTGTGTGTATTTTAAACAATCGTTTATCCTCAGTGTCCTGGAGCAGCGCATGGAGAGAGAAAGAGGCACATATTCGGTTCAGGCGGTTGTTAAGGCTTTTGATTTGCTGGAGATCCTGTCTGCAGAGGGCTCCAATCCAACCGTTCCCTTGCTGGCTAAAAAGCTTGAGCTCAGCAGAAATAAAGTGTTTCGTTTGCTGGCCACGCTGGAAGACAGGGGGCTGATCGAGCGAGATGAGGCTACGGGTACCTATCGTCTCGGTCTTTTTGCATTTGAAATGGCTCAGCATATACTTAAAAGTGCCAGTCTCATCAGGCTGGCTCATCCGGTGCTTGAAGAATTGGTTAAGAAGCATGATGAGGCAATGTATATAACGGTCATGAACAACGATGAGGTTCTTTTCCTGGATATGGTTGATTCGTTTCAACAGATTAAGACGGTTACGCTTGTTGGTCAGCGTTTTCCGTTTTTTACCAATGCGGCCGGCAAGGCTATAAAGGCTATGAGTTCGGCTGATATCTTGGAACGGATGGGCAAGAGGCAGGCAGGTAAGTACGGTATTCCTGATATCAAAAAACTTGAATCTGAATTGCAGGATATCCGTCAAAAAGGAGTTGCTGTCGATTTCGGTGGCCTTGGCGAAGGCATCTGCGCAGTTGCCGTTGCCATAAAAGATTATGCCGGCAAAGTGGTCGGAGCCTTGACTATGTTGGCGCCCTCATTTCGGATGCTTCAGGAACGGCTTGATCAAGAGATTATTCCTTCCATGCTTGAGGGTGCTGAAGTGCTGTCCATGAAGTTTGGTTACGCAAAGATAGTAGCTTGATGTTTATATTTTATAGAAAGGAGGCGAATTAGCAGGGCAACGAAGTTCGTCAGTATGTTTTAAACTCAATTCCGATAGAAAGGAGTATTCTCATGGCAGAGAAACAGTATGATTGGGCGGCAATCGCCAAAAACCCGAAGTTCCTAGACTTGCACCACAAAAAAACAGCATTTCTTTTTGGCTGGTGGATCTTCTCCAGCGCCTACTACTTCCTGCTCCCCATAGGAGCAGCCTACGCACCCGGTCTGTTCAAGATCAAGATCATCGGTGTCATCAATTTCGGGTACATGTTCGCCCTTTCCCAGTTTTTTGTTTCCTGGGGATTGGCCTTGTATTATGCCCACGTTGCCAACAAGGACTTTGACCGTCTGACCAGGGAACTGATCGACGAACTTCATCTCTAGTAAAGGAGGATACGACATGACATTCAAGAATATTTTCATTGCCACCAGCCTGGTTCTCTCCGTTGCCGCAGCCGCCTTTGCTGTAGAGCCTACGAAGGCGCCGGCCGCTCCCGGTTCAACTCCTGCTGTTGCTGCCCCCGCGGCTACCGCACCGGCCGCTCCCGGCGCACCGGCAATGGCAGCACCCGGTGCCCAGACAGCGGCTCCCGCAGCCGCACCGGCTCCGCTCAAGAAGCAGGTGACACTCAAGGCCAACAAGGCCATCACCCTCACCATGTTTGCCGTCATCATCGGCATCACCCTGGCCGTTGTTGTCTGGGCGGCCAAACAGACCAAGACTGCCGCCGACTTCTACGCTGCCGGCGGCGGCATCACCGGCACCCAGAACGGTTGGGCCATAGCCGGCGACTATATGTCGGCTGCCTCTTTCCTGGGTATTTCCGGTCTGATCTCACTGTACGGTTATGACGGGTTCATGTACTCCGTGGGCTGGCTGGTCGCCTATATCACGGTTCTGTTGATCGTTGCCGAGCCGTGCCGTAACGCCGGCAAGTACACCCTGGGCGACATTCTCTCCTTCCGCACCAATCCCAAACCGGTTCGCGCCTTTGCCGCCATCTCGACCGTGGCCGTCTCGACCTTCTACCTGACTGCCCAGATGGTCGGTGCAGGCAAGCTGATGGCGCTTTTGGTTGGCGTGCCGTACAAGACCGCCATTATCGGCGTTGGTATCCTGATGGTCGGTTACGTCGTCTTCGGCGGCATGACCGCCACTACCTGGGTCCAGATCATCAAGGCCGGCCTGCTCATGTCGGGCGCCTTCCTGCTTTCATTCCTGGTTCTGCTCAAGGCCGGCTTTAATCCGATCTACTTCTTTGAGACGATCGTCACCAGTCCCGACATCCAGGATCACGTCTCCAAGCTTGTGTTGAGGGACGGCGTAGTCCTTAACGGAATTGATGCCGGACAGCGTTTCCTTGAGCCGGGTCTGTTTCTCAAGAACCCGCTCGATCAGATCTCGCTCGGCATGGCCCTGGTTCTGGGTACTGCCGGCATGCCGCACATCCTGATGCGCTTCTTCACCGTGCCGACCGCCCAGGCCGCACGTAAGTCGGTTATCATCGCCATGTTCATCATCGGCGGCTTCTACGTCCTGACCACCCTGCTCGGTTTCGGCGCAGCCGTTAACCTGACTCCCCAGGGCATTATCTCGGTTGACCCGGGCGGCAACATGGCCACCCTGATCCTGGCCCAGGTTATGGGTGCCGAGATTCACCCGATCTTAGGCGACATCTTCCTGGCCTTCCTCTGTTCGGTTGCCTTCGCCACCATCCTGGCGGTTGTTTCCGGTCTGGTTCTGGCAGCCTCGGCCGCCATTGCCCACGACATCTATGTTAATGTCATCAAGGACGGCCATGCCGACCAGCACGAGCAGGTCATGGCTGCCCGTATCACCTCGCTGGTGGTTGGAACCGTCGGTATCATTATCGGTCTCATGGCTGAAAAGGCCAACGTTGCCCACCTGGTGGCCCTGGCCTTTGCCGTGGCCTCCTCCGGCAACCTGCCGGTCGTCGTGCTGTCGCTGTTCTGGCGCAAGTTCAACACCGCCGGCGTCATCTCCGGCCTGGTGGTCGGTACCATCGCCTCCATCGGCCTGGTTATGGTTTCCCCCAACATGACCTATCCGAAAGTTGTAGCTGCCGGCGCTAAGAAGGTAGTTGTTGCCATGGAGAAAAAACAGGCAGAACTGCCTGCAGGTGCGGTGCTGTCTGAAAAGGACACAAAAGCGCTTGCCAAAGCCAAGGTAGACTCGCTTAAAGACGGCACTTCCATGATGGGACTCGATAAACCGCTCTTTACCCTGAAAAACCCTGGCATCGTTTCGATCCCGCTCGGCTTTATCGCCGCTATCCTGGGGTGCCTGATGTTCCCCAACAAACGTTCGGAAGAGATGTTTGACGAGGTCTATGTCCGCCAGAATACCGGTCTCGGCATGGCTAAGGCA
>MHXL01000009.1:13368-13523 GCA_001824455.1 Desulfuromonadaceae bacterium GWB2_53_15 | reverse complement strand
GGTGCTTAAAAATGATGCGCTGCTTATTACCGATTTCTATCTGAACAATGGCTATATCAACGTCAAGGTTGGCGAGCCGACGATAAAACTGACCGAGGCACGGGACGCGCTGGAGGTCTTCATCGGCATCACCGAGGGTGACCAGTTCCGGGTGG
>MHXL01000009.1:12890-13084 GCA_001824455.1 Desulfuromonadaceae bacterium GWB2_53_15 | reverse complement strand
GTCATCCGCCGCGAAATGCGGGTGACTGAGGGTGAACTGTACAGCGCTACCGGCATGAAACGCAGCAAACAGCAACTGATGAACCTGGGTTATTTCGAAGAGGCCAACATCGCCACCGCCAAGGGAAGCAGCAGTAACAAGCTCAACGTGAACGTGGACGTCAAGGAAAAACCGACCGGCACCTTCAGTATTGG
>MHXL01000009.1:12502-12828 GCA_001824455.1 Desulfuromonadaceae bacterium GWB2_53_15 | reverse complement strand
GGCCTGACCGACCCCTATTTCCTTGATACAAGATGGACGGTCGGCGCAGATATTTTCCGCTCAGAGCGGGACTACACCGACTACAGCCGGCGCCTGACCGGTGGCGACATCAAGGCCGGCTACCCGATCAACGATTTTGTTGGTACATTCTTCATGTATAAATACGAGATCAAGGATATCTACAATCCAACAATCGACTATCAAACCGTAAGCACTAAAGACCCGGCCAACTACCCGCTTGGCACCACCACCACCAGTTCGATCTCCGGCAGCATCACCCGCAATACAACCGACTACCGGCTCGATCCGTCCACAGGCATGATCAA
>MHXL01000009.1:11281-12385 GCA_001824455.1 Desulfuromonadaceae bacterium GWB2_53_15 | reverse complement strand
ATTGGGGTATATCCAGGAGGTTGGGCAACCGGTACCGATCGACGAGAATTTCTACCTGGGAGGCATCTACTCGCTACGAGGCTACAAGGCCCGCACGGTTTCTCCCATAAAAACGGAACTGACCAAAGACAGGTTCGGAAACCAGTCTACGGGATTGATCTACACCGGCGGCAACACGGAAGCTTTCGGCAACATGGAATTCAACTTCCCGCTCATTCCGGATGTGGGGGTCAAGGGTGTGGCCTTCTTTGATTACGGCAACGCCTTCAATGAAAAAGACAAAATGTTCAGCACAATGCTGATGAGCTATGGCGGTGGCATTCGCTGGTCTTCGCCCATTGGTCCGCTGCGCATCGAGTACGGCATTCCGATCAACCCGCGAGATATAGACAGCCGCAAAGGCAGATTAGAATTTTCTATCGGCAGCCTCTTTTAGGCTGCATAACACACAAAGGAGAAGTATTTATGAGAAGGTTCATTCTGACGGCACTTCTGGCAAGCTGCATCATTTCAACCACAGCCTTTGCGGCCGATCTTAAGCTTGGCTATATCGATATGCAGCGGGCACTTAACGGCTCCGAGGCAGGCAAAGAGGCCAAAGAGCAACTGGCAGCGCGGCTCAAAAAATACCAGGACGAAATCAATGTCAAACAGGACGAGCTCAAGCGCCTGAAGGACGAGGTGGAAAAACAGGGCACCTTCTTAAACGATGCCACCAGGGCGGCCAAGGAGAAGGATTACCAGCAGAAGCTGAAGGAGTTCCAACGTTTTACCAAGGATGCCCAGGATGAGCTGCAAGGTAAAGACGAGGAATTCACCCGCAAGATCCTTGAGGGCATGGAGAAGGTCATTCAGGAATACGGCCGTAAGAACGGCTTCACATTTATCTTCGTCAAGAACGAAAGCATGCTCTTCGTCGATGACAAGGCTGATCTGACCGAAGAGGTACTCAAGCTGTTCAACGCCAATCGCAAGAAATAGGCATGGATATGCTGCAGACAAAAACACTCAAAGAGCTGGCTGACTACCTGGGAGGCGCCGTCCGGGGTGACGAGACCTGCCGGGTCAATGGCTTGGCCCCTATAGAAGCGGCAGGGCCGGACA
>MHXL01000009.1:10556-11137 GCA_001824455.1 Desulfuromonadaceae bacterium GWB2_53_15 | reverse complement strand
TGAGCCTGTTCTACGTCCAGCCCCATATTCCGCGGGGGGTCCTGTCCGGGGCCTGCCTCGGGACAAATGTTTCTCTCGGCAATGACATTACGCTACATCCCGGTGCCATCATTGGCGACAATGTCAGCATCGGAGATCGCTGCGTGCTCTACCCCGGAGCAGTGGTCTACAATGGCGTTACCATAGGCAACGACACGACCATCCACGCCAACGCCGTTATCCGCGAGCGGTGCCGCATCGGCAGCCATTGCGTTATCCAGCCCGGCGCAGTCATCGGCAGCGATGGTTTCGGCTATGCCCCCGATGGCCAGGGCTACTACCCCATCCCCCAGATAGGCATTGTCGTGTTGGAAGATGAGGTGGAGATCGGTGCCAACACCTGCATCGACCGGGCTGCCCTGGAAGTGACCCTGATCCGGCGTGGCACCAAACTGGACAATCTGGTGCAGATTGCCCATAATTGCCAGATCGGCGAGAACTGTATGATCGTCTCCCAGGTAGGCGTCTCCGGCAGCACCAAGATCGGCAATCATGTCACCCTGGCCGGACAGGTGGGTATAGCTGGTCACCTCACCATCGGC
>MHXL01000009.1:10200-10426 GCA_001824455.1 Desulfuromonadaceae bacterium GWB2_53_15 | reverse complement strand
AACTGAGAAAAACAGTCACTGCGCTGGAGAAAAGAATTGCTGAACTGGAAGCACTGGTAAACAACTAAAACTATTGATCGAGGTTACGTATGTTACTGGATGTCAACGCAATCATGAAGATTCTTCCCCACCGTTATCCCTTTCTGATGGTAGACCGGATCGTCGAGCTGGAACAGGGCAAACGCTGTGTGGGAATCAAAAACGTCACCATCAACGAGCCTTTCTT
>MHXL01000009.1:9781-10049 GCA_001824455.1 Desulfuromonadaceae bacterium GWB2_53_15 | reverse complement strand
CGCAAACCGGTTTTTCCCGGAGACCAGCTGCGCATAGAAATTGAAACAACCTTCTGCAGACGGGGTATCTGGGGGGTCAACGGCAAGGCCTATGTAGGCGAGACACTTGTCACCGAGGCCGCTCTGAAGGCAACCTTTGCCGATGCGGCAGAGTAAATCAAGTCCGTAGAGACGCATTGCAATGCATCTACAGCGGGGAGAACGCAATGATCCATCCTAGCGCAATTATCGACACGAGCGCACAACTGTCAGCAGGCGTGGAAGTTGG
>MHXL01000009.1:7312-9692 GCA_001824455.1 Desulfuromonadaceae bacterium GWB2_53_15 | reverse complement strand
GCAGTAACAACCAGATCTATCACCAGACATCGGTGGGCGCCCCGCCCCAGGATCTGAAATACCGTGGAGAAGAGGCATGGACGCGCATCGGTGACAACAACGTCATCCGCGAATTTGCAACCATTCACCGCGGTACGCCTACCGGCCATGGCGAGACAATAGTCGGCAACGGCAATCTCATGATGGCTTATTCTCACGTGGCCCATGACTGTGTTATCGGTAACGGCGTGGTCATGGCCAACGTCGCTACCTTGGCGGGGCATGTCACTGTTGAGGACAATGTCATCCTGGGGGGCCTGGTGGCTGTGCACCAGTTTTCAACCATCGGAGCCTACGCCATGATCGGCGGCGGCACAATGGTCGGGCTGGATATCCTCCCCTACACCATCGCCACCTCCGGAAAGCGGGATGCCAAGCTGCGCGGCCTGAATCTGATCGGCCTCAAACGGCGCGGTTTCTCGGACGAGACCATCCGCAACCTGAAAAAGGCCTACAAAACCCTTTTCATGGCCGACCTGAAACTGCCTGACGCCATCACCCGCATCAGGAGCGAAATAAACGGCTGCCCCGAGATCGACTACCTGCTGACCTTTATCGAAAATTCCAAGCGCGGGATCTGTCGCGGATGAGTACCTTGCGAACCGCCGTCATAGGAGTTGGTTATCTGGGAAACTTCCATGCCCAGAAATACGCTGCGATTCCGGGTGTCGAACTGGTCGGAGTGGTAGATAACGATCCGAAAAGGGCCGCGGAAATTGCAACCGCACTCGGCACACGCGCCTACAGCGACCACCGCGAACTTATCGGCCAGGTAGATGCCGTCAGTGTCGTCGTCCCCACCCAGTATCACCATGCCGTTGCCCGGGATTTTCTGGCAGCCGGGGTACATGTCCTGATCGAAAAACCGATCACCGTCACCATTGAAGAAGCTGACGAGTTGATACAGCTTGCGGAACAGAACAATGCGGTTTTTCAGGTTGGCCATCTGGAGCGTTTCAACCCGGTGCTGGTGGCCCTGGAAGGGATCATGCAGGAGCCGCTTTTTATCGAATCGGTGCGCATCGCCCCCTTCAAGCCGCGCGGCACCGACGTCAACGTGGTGCTGGACCTGATGATCCACGACATAGAAATCATCCAGCACATCGTCAAGTCCCCGGTGGAGCGTGTTGATGCCATCGGCGCCCCGGTCTTCACCGGCGAGGAGGATATCGCCAATGCCCGGATCCTCTTTGAAAACGGCTGCGTGGCCAATGTCACCGCCAGCCGCATCAGCCTGAAGAGCGAGCGCAAGATGCGCATCTTCCAACGGGACACCTACATCACTCTTGACTTCCAGAACCGCAAACTGCTGGTCGCCCAAAAAGGGAGCGGCGAACTGTTTCCGGGTGTTCCCAACGTAAAAGTTGACGAACGGGAACTGGGCGAGGCCGACGCCCTGCGGAGCGAGATTGAATCCTTCATTGCAGCCATCCGCGAAGGAAAACCGCCCCAGGTTAGCGGACGCGACGGCAGAATGGCGCTGGAAACAGCGCTCAAGATCAACACCAGCCTCAACAGGAGACCTTCATGATACCGATGGTGGACCTTAAGACGCAGTACCATTCCCTGAAAAACGAGATCGACCGGGCCGTTCTGGACGCCATCGAGAGCACCCAGTTCATCCTGGGCCCTAACGTCACCGCCTTTGAACAGGAAGCGGCAACTTATCTGGGCGCCCCCTATGCCGTGTCCTGCGCCTCGGGCACCGACGCCCTGCACCTGGCCATCCTGGCGGCCGGCATCGGACCTGGGGACGAGGTCATCACCTCCCCCTTCACCTTCATCGCCACGGCCGAGGCCATCTGCTATGTCGGCGCCACTCCGGTCTTCGTGGACATCGATCCCAAGACCTTCAATATCGATCCTGTCCTGATAAAAGCAGCCATAACCCCTCGCACCAAAGCCGTCATTCCTGTGCACCTCTTCGGACAACCGGCCGATATGGCTCCGATCAAGGCAATTTGCGCAGAACATAAGCTGCTGTTGATTGAAGACTGCGCCCAGTCCTTCGGAGCTGCCGCCAGTGGACAGATGACCGGCACAATCGGCAGCCTGGGCTGTTTCAGCTTCTTCCCCAGCAAAAACCTGGGTTGTTACGGCGACGGCGGACTGATCACCTGCGCCACAGCTGAGCTGGCCGAGCAGGTCAAGGTGCTGCGCAACCATGGCAGCCGCGTGCGCTACCACCATAGCGTGATCGGCTACAACAGCCGGCTGGACGACATTCAGGCCGCTATCCTGCGGGTCAAGCTAAAGCGCATCGACGAGTTCAACACCGGTCGCCGCAGAGTGGCGCACCTTTATTCGGAACTGCTGAAGGACGTGGCCACTGTACCGTTCG
>MHXL01000009.1:4336-7262 GCA_001824455.1 Desulfuromonadaceae bacterium GWB2_53_15 | reverse complement strand
GCAGGATGTCTTTGCCGAGGCATATGCCGCTGTAAGCCTGCCTGTGACGGAAGATGTCGCCAGCCGCTGCATGTCGCTGCCGGTCTACCCGGAGATGCCCGAGCAAGCGGTGCATTCAGTGGCGAAAACAATCATAGAGGCTTTGGTTGGATAAAATCACACAAAGACCATCATGCCCATCAACACAGAGGCACAGAGATCACAGAGTTACATCCGTTAGTTTAGCGGCTAAATGTTATATTCTTATCATCAAGGTTACTTGTTTGCCTTTCTCCGTGCCTCCGTGTCTCTGTGGTGAAGATTGCTGAATTTAGACTCTAAAAAAAGACGTATCATGATTGTGGCCGGTGAGGCCTCCGGCGACATCTACGGCGCCGACCTGGCACGAGAAGCATTCAAGCTTGACCCAAACCTGCACTTCTTCGGCATTGGCGGCGCCCGCATGCGCGAGGCCGGCGTTGAAACCCTGGTGGACTCTGCCGACATGGCCGTCGTGGGACTGGTGGAAGTGCTCAAACACTTCGACGTCATCTCGGCCGCCTTCCTGAAACTCAAGAAGATTCTCCTGAATGACCGTCCCGACCTGCTGGTTCTGATCGACTATCCCGGCTTCAACCTGCGCCTGGCCAAAACCGCCAAAAAGGCCGGCGTCAAGGTGCTCTACTATATCAGTCCCCAGATCTGGGCCTGGCGCCAGGGACGCGTCAAGAAGATCGCCCGCCTGGTGGATCATATGGCAGTTATCCTGCCCTTCGAAGCATCCTTCTACGAACGGGCCGGCGTGCCGGTCTCCTTTGTCGGGCATCCCATGCTGGATATGGTCAATGTCAGCCTGGATCGCAAGCAGGCTGCCGTCAGCTTCGGACTGGACCCGGCCAGGAGAATCGTCGGGCTTTTCCCGGGCAGTCGTAAAAACGAGATCGAACGGCTCCTGCCGGTCATCGTTGAATCAGCCAAGAACTTGCAGAATGGCTTTCCCGGCATTCAGTTCGTCCTGCCCCTGGCATCCACCCTGCACGACGACGACATTACCCCGCAGCTCAATGCCGCCGGCCTGAATGTAACCATAACCCGTGAGCGCATCCATGACATGATCCGGGCCTGCGATGCCGTAATCTCCGTATCCGGCACCGTCACTCTGGAGATTGCCCTGGTAGGCGCCCCCATGGTGATCATCTACAAGCTGTCCCCCCTCACCTATCAGCTGGCCAAACGCTTGGTAAAGATCGACAACATCGGCCTCTGTAACATTGTGGCCGGAGAAACGGTGGTTCAGGAGCTGATCCAGGACGAGGCTAACCCGGAGCGGATCGCAGCCGAGATCGGGTCGATCCTGACTGACGCCAAGTACAACGAAACCATCCGGCTCAAACTGGCTGCCGTACGTGCAAAACTGGGTTGTGGCGGGGCCTCGGCAAACATTGCACGACTGATAAAAACATTGATGGAACAACCATGAATCCGACCCTTGCACGAACCCTTGCGTATTTCAAACCCTACTGGAAACTGATCCTGGTTTCAGCCATCTGCTCGTCGATTGTCGGGGGTATGGACGGCGCCTTTGCCTGGCTGGTGGAACCGGTCCTGAAGAAGATCTTTAGCGGGAAAGATACCGGCATCTTCCTGCTCGTGCCGCTCGGGATCATCACCCTGTTCATAGTCAGGGGATTGACTCGCTTTACCTACGACGTCACCATCAAACTGGCCGGTCAGAAGGCTATCCAGGATATCCGCAATGAAGTTTATGCCAGCACGGTCAGGATGGACATGGCCTTCTTCAACCGGCGCTCCACAGGTGAGTTGATGTCCCACGCCACCAACGATATCAGCGCCATGCAGGAAGGGGTCGCCAGTGTCGTCTGCGGCCTGTTCCGCGACATCCTGTCGGCCTGCTCGTTGTTGGGAGTAATCTTTTACCGCAACTGGCAACTGGCGATTTTCACATTCGTGGTGATTCCCTTGACCGCCTACCCTGCCCAGCTGATCGGAAAAAAGATCAAGCAGTCCTCTGGCAGAAGCCTCAATATCATGGGCGGTATTACCGCCAATCTCCAGGAGACCTTCTCAGGCATCAAGGTAATCAAGGCCTTCGGACTGGAAAACCTGGCAACGGATCGCTTCCGCAAGGCCAATCTCGAATATTTCAACCAATTCCGCAAATTCATCAAATATGAGTCCCTGGCCATGCCGGTCTCTGAGACCATAATCTCCTTCGGCATTGCCGGTGTGGTCTATTTTGGCGGCAGCCAGGTCATGTCCGGCCGAATGACCGCCTCCGAATTTTTCTCGTTTATAACCGCCATGGTAATGGTCTTCACCCCGATCAAGAAGCTGCAAAGCGCCTATAACTCCCTGCAACGCTCGGCTGGTGCTGCGGAACGGGTTTTCAAGCTGCTGGACGAACATAAAGGCATTGTTGATCGTCCAGGTGCAGTGGATATCGGCCGTTCATCCGGCACGGTGGAGTTTCGCGAGGTCTGCTTCAGCTACGGCGAAGAATCTACTCTTCAGGGCGTTTCGCTAACTGCTGCCAGTAACCAGATGATCGCCCTGGTGGGACCATCGGGCGGCGGCAAATCGACGCTGGTATCGCTGCTTCCCCGTTTTCACGACGTGAGCAAAGGCTCAATCAGTATCGATGGCCACGACATCCGCGACATCACCCTCAACTCCCTTGTCAGGCAGATTGCACTGGTGGATCAGGAAACTACCCTGTTCCACGAGAGCATCGCCAACAATATCCGCTACGGCAAGCCGGATGCTACGCTGGAAGAAGTTACGGAAGCCGCTGTCGCGGCCTATGCACATGACTTTATCATGTCGCTGCCGGAAGGCTATGACACCAGCATCGGTGACCGGGGTGTGCGGCTTTCCGGCGGTCAGCGCCAGCGCATCTGCATCGCCCGGGCCCTGCTTAAAAACGCGC
>MHXL01000009.1:3147-4330 GCA_001824455.1 Desulfuromonadaceae bacterium GWB2_53_15 | reverse complement strand
TGATCCTGGATGAAGCCACCAGTGCCCTGGACACCGAGAGCGAAAAAATGGTACAAAAAGCACTGGACAACCTGATGGCCAACCGGACGACCTTTGTCATTGCCCATCGCCTGTCAACCGTGCTGCATGCCGATCAGATCATTGTCCTTGAAAATGGGCGTATTGTTGAGCGCGGAACACACGACGACCTGCTAATCAATAGCGGCCTCTACAGTCGCTTGCACGCACTGCAATTCAGTGACCGGGACTCCACCGGTTTTAACAACGAGCCATGAAACGAGTCCTCTGGGCTGTCCACGCTGCAATTTTTTATATCTTGACCCTTGTCGCCGCCTTGCTTCCAGCTTCGTTCACCTATCGCCTGGGGACCTCTGCCGGCCTCTTGATCCCTCGCCTGATCCCCAAGCGGCGCGTCATTGCCGTTGACAACATTCGACAGGCGCTGCCGTTCATGAAAGCGCATCCACTCTGGAATTCGTCCTGCGATAGCGCCGAGGAACTTGCCCAGGAGACCTTCAGAAACCTGGGGCGCTCGCTGATGGAGGTCTGCCGTCTGTACCACGGCAGGGGTGAAAATGTCATCAACAGCATAGAACTGCGCGGACGCGAGCACTACGAAGCAGCCAGGGCCAAGGGCAAGGGGTTGATCTTCTTCACCGGACACTGCGGCAACTGGGAACTGCTTGGTCTGGCCTTCAGCAGCCTCTTTGATGAAGGCATGTCGGTGGTTGCCCGTCGCCAGAACAACCCCTACCTCAACCGGATGGTGGAACGCATGCGCATGCGCTACAATAGCACCGTTCTCTATAAGCAAGGCGCGCTGAAGGGTATCCTGTCTGCCTTGAAAAAAGGTAAGCTGATCGGCATCCTTGCGGATCAGGCCGTTTTCCAGGAAGATGGGGCGCTGATTGACGTCATGGGCCGTAAGGCCTGGGCTTCCAAGGCGCCGGTAATCATTGCGCAAAAGAGCGGCGCCCCGCTCATCCCGACCTTTATCCACCGCGAAGGAGACCGGCAGATCATCACCTTCCACCCGGAGCACCACTTCAGCGGCGATATGAGTGAAGAGGGCATACAACGCGAGACACAAGCGCTGTCCCGGTACGTAGAAGATTTTGTTGTGGCCCACCCAACCCAGTGGTACTGGGTGCACCGCCGCTGGAAGCGGGCCGGGGAACTTGCG
>MHXL01000009.1:2670-3057 GCA_001824455.1 Desulfuromonadaceae bacterium GWB2_53_15 | reverse complement strand
TCTACCGGCTTGACAGATTCCCGGCCATTTCCGTGGCATGCTTTGGATTGGTGATGCTGGCGGCCTCTATCTGGCGGCCGGAAAAACGCCACTGGGCTCGCCGGGGGGCGTTTCTCGTTCTCCTGCTGGCTCTGGGTCCAGGTTTGCTGGTCAATGTCATTTTCAAAGACCATTGGGGCCGGCCACGACCACGGGAGATCGTCCAATTCAAGGGAAAGATGGAATTCCTGCAACCCTGGCAGATGGGGATCAACGGCAAGGGGCGCTCCTTCCCCTCCGGTCATGCCTCGGCAGCCTTTTACATGACAGCGCCCTACTTCATCTATCGGCGCAGTCGCAAGCGCCTGGCATACTCCTGGCTGGCGGGCGGGCTCTTTTTCGGCTTTC
>MHXL01000009.1:2373-2545 GCA_001824455.1 Desulfuromonadaceae bacterium GWB2_53_15 | reverse complement strand
GCCACGTCCACCCCGGCAACATAGCAATGTTTTACCTGGCCTATAACATACTCTCGGTCTTTCTGCTCTTCCCGGTCATCTGCTACCATCTCTACCGCTCCCTCAGCCGTGGCAGGGCTCCCGCCTTTGCCGAGCGTTTCGGGCGCATTTCCAGCACCGAGCTGGCAAAGAT
>MHXL01000009.1:1062-2333 GCA_001824455.1 Desulfuromonadaceae bacterium GWB2_53_15 | reverse complement strand
GGTGAAGCCATTGCGGCCCGACCGCTGCTCAAGGCTCTGCGCCGCCGCTATCCCGGCCATGCCATCCTTGTCTCCAATACCACTGAGACCGGTCGCAGGATTTCATCCGATTTTCCCGAAAAAGATCTCTGCATCTACTTCCCGTTTGACTTTCTGCCGGCTGTCCGCCGTACACTGACAAGCGTCAAGCCGGAGTTGATCATCATCATGGAAACCGAGATCTGGCCCAATTTCACCAGGGAAGCGGATCGACGCGGCATCCCGGTCATCCTGGCCAACGGCCGCATATCCGACCGGTCCTTCAGCCGCTACCTGAAATTCAGCTGGTTCTTCCGCCACGCACTGCAACTGTTCTCCTGCCTCTGCATGCAAACCGTAACCGATCAAGAGCGGATCATCGCCATCGGCGCACCAGCGGAGCGCACCCTGAGCAGCGGAAACCTCAAATACGACATCCCCTTTCACCCGGTAACGGATGACGAAAAGACAAGTCTGCGTGCAGGTTATCTGATACCCGCCACCCTGACCGTAATGACAGCAGCCAGTACCCATCACGGTGAAGAGGAGCACATTCTCGCCGCATATCGTGAGCTCTTAACCAACTGTGACCAACTGTTTCTGGCGCTCGTTCCGCGTCATCCCGAGCGGGCCAATGAGGTTGCAGCCCTGCTGGAGCGCATGAGCATTTCATTCCGACGACGCACGACGATTACCACATCTGAAGAGAAGGTGTTCCAAGGCGGAGAGGTACTGCTGGTCGATACCATCGGAGAAATGATGGGATTTTACACTTTGTCTGACCTGGCCTTCGTCGGCGGCAGCCTGGTGCCCACCGGTGGGCACAACCTGCTGGAGCCGGCCTCCGTCGGCGTCCCGTCCATATTCGGCCCCAACATGACCAACTTCCGTGAGATCGCAGCGCTCGTCCTGCAGTACCGGGCCGGCGTACAGATTGCCACCCCTGCAGAGCTGACAGTTGCCTGGCGCGCACTTATCGAGGATCGTGACCAGCGGCACACTTTGGGGCAAAACGGGCTCAGAATGATGCGCGAAAACGGAGGCGCCACCGAACGCCATCTTGAGGTCATTGCCAGGTATCTATGAAAGCTTCACTTGCAACATACTGGCGCGGTCTTGCCAACGGCACTCGCAACAGCCTCATTGAGCGCCTGTTAGTAACGCTCCTGGTCCCCCTGTCCCTGCCCTACGCCCTGCTCCAACAGCTGCGGGCCGGCTTGTACCAAATCGGCATCTTGGCAGCCAAGCGTCTG
>MHXL01000009.1:419-561 GCA_001824455.1 Desulfuromonadaceae bacterium GWB2_53_15 | reverse complement strand
GCGGGGCACCACTCCCGCTCAATTCACTTTACGGCCGCAACGTACTTGCATTTGCCGGCATTGCCGAGCCGCAATCTTTCTTTGACGGATTACGACGGCACAACCTGAATGTGGTTGCTTCCATCTGCCTTCCCGACCATGT
>MHXL01000008.1:5104-5581 GCA_001824455.1 Desulfuromonadaceae bacterium GWB2_53_15 | reverse complement strand
CGTGGGAAACGGCATCACACTTCTCCTTGGCAGCAATCTCCATCTGACGTTTGGCGATCAACGGCCGGGCAATGGATGTCCCCAACAGGTAGTGCCCTTCGTAAATGGCGTTGGCGCGGAACATTGGGAAGACAAAGTCCTTGACGAACTCCTCTTTCAGATCGTCGATATAGACCTTGTCGGCGCCGGTAGCCAGAGCCTTCTCGCGGACCGGATCAAGCTCGTCACCCTGTCCCAGGTCGGCTGAAAAGGCAACCACCTTGCAACCATATTCGTTCTTGAGCCACTTGAGAATAATCGAGGTATCCAGGCCGCCCGAATAGGCCAGGACAATTTTTTTGATGTCTTTTTTCTGTGCGTTTGCCATTAATTATCTCCTTTTTATGTTTATTATATTTCATAAGGACCGGCGTTTTTTTGTCAGGTCAAGGCGCGCCCAAGAGACTCGCGGAGGCATGGCAGAGCCATGTCGCACAA
>MHXL01000008.1:0-5061 GCA_001824455.1 Desulfuromonadaceae bacterium GWB2_53_15 | reverse complement strand
CTAACCCATCAAAGTAGCCATGATAGCCTTCTGTATATGCAAACGATTCTCGGCCTCATCCCAGACAACCGAGTTTTTCCCTTCGAGAACCGAATCGGATATTTCCTCGCCACGATGGGCTGGCAAACAGTGCAGCACGACACAATCCGTTTTGGCCAATACCAGGAGCGTATCGTCCAGGCAGTAGCCGGCGAAGGCCTTTTCACGCTCCTTCTGTTCGGCCTCCTGGCCCATGCTGGCCCAAACGTCGGTATTGACAACATCGGCACCCGTTACTGCCAATTTGGGATCGCTGGTCAACGTGATTCTGCCGGGAGCCTGAGCTTGAGCCCAGGCCAAGACCTTCCGGTCGGGTTCATACCCATGAGGGCAGGCCAGAATCAGATCAAAACCCAGAATAGCGGCGGCCTCGATCCAGGTATTGGCCATATTGTTGCCATCCCCCACCCAAGCAAACTTCAGACCCGTATAGGCGCCCTTGTGTTCGATAACAGTCTGCAGGTCGGCCATAATCTGGCATGGATGAAAAAGATCCGTCAGGCCATTGATAACAGGCACGTCGGAATATCCGGCAAATTCCTCCACAATCTCCTGACCAAAGGTGCGGATCATGACGCCGTCGCAATAGCGGGCCATAACGCGGGCACTATCCTTGATCGGCTCGCCGCGTCCCATCTGGGACGTAGCGGAGGATATGAACAAACCATGCCCGCCCAGTTGATAAATGCCAACCTCGAAGGAGATCCTGGTCCGGGTTGAGGACTTCTCGAAGATCATCGCCAGGGTCTTGCCCTTGAGCAGATGATGTTCGACACCCTGTTTCTGTTTGCCCTTCAAATCACTGGCCAAGGCAAGCAGCCCGTCCAGTTCAGCCTTCGTGTAATCATGCAGTGCGAGAAAATGTCGCGCCATCTAGTTCCCCTTTTATGCCTCGACCTCGGCAAAGATACCGTCGAGAATTGCAATCATCTGATCGATCTCCTGCTTGCTGACAATCAGCGCCGGCACAAAACGGAGCACCGTGTCATGGGTCACATTGAGCAGCACCCCGCGATCATGCCCCTTCTTGACGATGTCACCGCCGGGAACGGTCAGGCTCATGCCGATCATCAGGCCGATACCACGCACTTCTGTGACAAAGGGGTATTTCCTTCCCAACGACTCCAGTTCTCCCACCAGATATTCGCCGATCTCTTCCGTACGGTTGAGGATACCATCCTCCAGGATCGTCCGTACCGTGGCAATGGCTGCTGCACAGACCAGCGGATTGCCGCCGAAGGTCGATCCATGTGTGCCGGGCGTGAAGGCAGCGGCGAACTCGTCTTTCGCCAGCATGGTGCCGATCGGGGCCCCGCCGGCCAATGCCTTGGCCAGGGTCATGATATCGGGGGTCACATCAAAATGTTCATAAGCAAAGAGTTTACCGGTCCGCCCCATCCCGACCTGAACCTCATCGAAGATCAGAATCAGACCATGCTGGTCACAGATGCGGCGCACCTCTTGAAAATAGCCGGGCGACGGCACGTTAACTCCACCCTCGCCCTGGATCGGTTCCAGCATGATAGCACAGGTATTGGGTGATACTGCAGCCTCCAAGGCAACCGCATCGTTGAAGGGAACGTGTGTAAAACCGTGCAGCAGAGGATCAAAGAAGCGCTGGACCTTCTCCTGGCCAGTGGCCGAAACCGTCGCCATGGTCCGGCCGTGAAAGGATTCAGCGGCAGTGATGATCTCGTAGCGTTCGGGGCCGAACTTATCGCGGCTGAATTTTCTGGCAAGCTTGATGGCGGCCTCATTGGCCTCAGCACCGCTGTTGCAGAAAAAGGCCTTGTCGGCAAAGGAATGACTGCAGAGCAGTTCAGCCAGCTCAATCTGCTGGGGGATCTGGTAGTAGTTGGAACAGTGGATCAGCACCGCAGCCTGCGCCTGCAGGGCCGCGACCACCTTGGGGTGGCAATGCCCCAGGTTGTTGACCGCAACTCCGCCCAGAAAGTCCAGATACTCCTTGCCGTCCGCATCCCACAAGCGGCACCCCGCACCCCTGACCGGGACGATTGGATAACGGCCATAGGTCTTCATGATGTACTTGTCTGATTTTTCTATCCATTGTTGGGAATTCATGTTTTCTCCAAATCTATGGAGCGTGTATTTTTTTCAAGATCAAGGCGGCCAAGGGACGACGCGGAGGCGTAGCAGCGCTACGCCGCACAAGGAGATCCGAAGGCCAACGCCGATATTGGAAAAAATTCGCGTTCCCTATTTCACTATCTCCGTGCCGATGCCTATGTCGGTAAATATCTCCAGCAACACCGCATGCTCCACCCGACCATCAATGATATGGGCCTTTTTGACCCCCTCATTGAGGGCATCGGCGCAGCAAACCACCTTGGGAATCATCCCGCCGGTAATGGCCTCCTCTTCGATCAGGCGGTGCATGTCAGCCACGGCGATACTGGTGAGCAGCTTACCGGCCTTATCCTTGACACCTTCAATATCGGTCAGCAGGATCAGCTTCTCGGCATTCAGCGCCGCAGCCACCCGCCCGGCCACCAGATCGGCATTGATGTTGTAGCTTTCCCCCGCGGGACCAACGCCTACCGGCGCGATAACCGGGATATACTTGCCATGCTCAAGGGTTGAAATCAGGTCCGTGTTAACCCTGACCACATCTCCCACATAGCCGATATCCATCTCCTCAACAGAGCCATCCTCATGACGCACTTCCTGGAGCAGTTTCTTGGACAGCAGCAATGTTCCATCCTTGCCGGAAAGCCCAACTGCCCGGCCGCCATGCTGATTCAGATATCCAACGACCTCTTTGTTGACCTGACCAACCAGCACCATCTCCACCACGGACATGGTTTCCTGATCGGTTACCCGCATGCCTCTGACAAACTCGGAAACAATACCGTAGCGCTTGAGGGTCTGGTTGATCTGCGGGCCACCGCCATGGACGATGACCGCATTGATGCCCAGAGACTTGAGCATGATCACATCCAGGGCAAAGGACTCCTTCAGTTTCGCATCCGACATGGCGTGACCGCCGTACTTGATTACAAAAGTCTTCCCTGAAAAACGCCGGATGTAAGGCAACGCCTCCATAAGGGTTTTGGCTTTCTCGATCAGGTGTACCATATATATCCTTTTGACTAGCTGAACATATCCCGATTAGCGGGGTGCTCCCGAAAAATAAAACTGCCAACACGAGAGTTGGCAACATACCCTAAAAGCTGGATTTCAAGCGTTATTGCAGCGGCAACGTAACCGTAACAGCAGTTCCCAACCCCGGTTCGCTATCCAGACTGATACTGCCTCCGTTTTGGCGCACAAACTCACGGGCATAAAACAGCCCCAAACCAAACCCGCGCACCTGCCCGGTATTGTCCGGATCAATCTGATAGAACTTCTCAAACACCTTGGCAATCTCCTCCCGGGGAATCCCGATCCCGGAATCGTACACAATGATGGAAACCTTGTCCTCGCTGTTTTTAAAGGCGATGGAGATTTGCCCTTCATCCTTGGAGAACTTGTAGGCGTTATCAATGATCTGCTGGAGGGCAAAAGAGATCTTACTCCGGTCAATATGCACCAGGGGCACCTTCTGTTTGTCAAAATCCAGTTCAATGCCTGGCTTGTTCTGAGCCTCCCGGGATTTGTGCAGGACCTCCGTCACAATATCGTTCAGATCGCACATTTCCAGGTTCAGGCCTACGTTCCCCACCATTACCTGGCTAAAAGCAAGCAAATCGGCCACAAGACGCCCAAGATAAGAAGCCTCATCATAAATCATCTGCGCATTCTGCATGAATAACGGGTCATTGGGATCGCAATAACCACGTTGGATGTTCTGAAGGAACAATGAAATGGATGTGATCGGCGTACGCAGTTTATGTGAGATCAGCGAAAGAAAGTTGCTCTTGAGACGATCCATCTGTTTCAGGCTGGCCAGTTCTTCCCTGAGACGTTTCTTTACCAGCGCCTTCTCAACGGCGGTCCTGAGTTGCAGGAGATTGAGCGGTTTACTGATAAAATCGTCCGCACCCTCCTTGAGGGCATTGAGGACGATCTCCTTCTCGGCAAAGCCGGTCATAATGATCACGACCGCATGGGGATCAATCTCCTTGACCCGCCGCAGCAGATCGATACCGGTCCCGCCCGGCATCATAACATCGGACAGGATCAGGTCCGGCCGCTCGTTTTTGTACAACCACAAGGCCTCGGAACAGGAGTCCGCCTTCAAGATGCGATACTGTTTCAGGGCTTTTTCGCACAGATCCCTGATAAGTTCTTCATCATCCACGATCAGGATCGTAGCCTGCTGTTCAGTCGAAGAAGAATCTTCGTTATGCCACTGCTGTATTGTCATTCAAGCACCACATGCTTTCAAATTCTTGACCGTCATGTTCCTGACAGCACTCCTGCCGCAGCTGCCAGCGCCTCGCCAAGCATCTCCGGTTTGGAACCGCCAGCCTGTGCCAGTTCAGGCTTGCCGCCACCGCTTCCACCAACAATCGGAGACAATTGTTTGATAATATCACCTGCTTTAAATTTTGCGCTCATTCCCTTGGTCACCGCCACGAGCAAATTGGCTTTGTCGGCAATAACCGCACCGAGTACGATAACCCCCTCACCGATCCGATCTTTGAGGGAATCGGAAAGGTCACGCAACGCCTTGATGTCCTCCACCTGCACCTGAACCGCCAGCAACCTAACGCCGTTGACCTCGGTAACCTGCGAGAGCAGATCACCACATGCAACGGCATTGAGTTTGCCCTGGAGAGACTCAATCTCGCGCTGCAGTTCTTTCTGGCGGGCCAGTTGCCTTTCCATGCGCTCCAGAAGATTGCCACCCTCTGCCTTGAGCAGTGCTGCCATTGCCCGCTGTTCGTCTTCCAACTGCTGCACAAAACTGAGCGCGCCTGCTCCGGTCAAGGCCTCGATACGGCGCACACCGGCCGCAATGCCGGCTTCACTGACTATCTTGAACAGGCCGATATCGCCGGCGGCACGCACATGAGTGCCACCGCACAGCTCCATGCTGACGTCGCCCACCCTGACAAC
>MHXL01000007.1:4082-4965 GCA_001824455.1 Desulfuromonadaceae bacterium GWB2_53_15 | reverse complement strand
CGCGAGCGCAGACGAAAGACTGCGCCGAAGGTGTTGCTGCGTGGCCGCAGGTGGGCGATGGTTCGCAAGTATTCAAAACTGTGGCGTTTCTTCTGTAAGGCATAGGAGTCATCGGCTTGGCCGATAATGCTGATCGATTTGGACTGTACTTCCTTTTCCTGTCCGCTCGCCGGAGACGGTACCAGGATTCCCTCCACCTGCAGCGCGCTGCCAGTGCCAAGGCGGCAGATGTCCTCGAAATTTGCAAGCCCCTGTTCTGCCACCACCTGGATGCCGTTCAGGTTAGAACCATCGTTCAAAACTATAAAGGTGATTCCCTTGGAGAGACGCACCGAACGCACCCATCCGGATATTCTGCAATCCTGGCCGGTTATTCCGCTTTGCATCAGATCGCGTATACGAGTCTTCATCATATGTTCTCCCTGGGATGATACGTGTAATTAGTAAGTTAGAAGTTGTTTTCTGCGTTTTTCTGGCAGAAAATAACTTCGTTAACGCACTTATCCTGTTTAGCAGGGCCAGGCCGCAGATGCAAGAGGGTTGTGTGTTTGACCTGTATGAGTCCATGTGGTACATAATATATCATGAAGACGTTGCTCGCAATTATGTCACTTGTGCTCCTGCTGGCCGTGCCGCTTCTGGCGGCAAATTCAGAGACTAATTTCGGTGGTGTTGGAATTGACGGTATCCCACTTCCCAACGCACAGATCAGGATCAGGCAGTTGGTCAATGGTGGTCCGGCCCAGCTGGCAGGCCTCCGGGTCGGTGATATCATCACGCATATCGATGGTAAGGCAACTCTTGGCAGCGATTTTAGGACTATGGTTAACAAGAGGCTGCGCGGGATTGCCGGGTCGCAGGTTGTTTTGAAGATTAAGCGGGA
>MHXL01000007.1:427-4053 GCA_001824455.1 Desulfuromonadaceae bacterium GWB2_53_15 | reverse complement strand
GGGTCGCAGGTTGTTTTGAAGATTAAGCGGGAAGGTGATGAGAAGTTGCATACCTTTACGTTGATACGGCGGCAAATTGTCGTCACCCCGACGCCCTGATAAACAGGATGAAGTGCGTAAACTAAATTATTCTCTGCAAAACACAGAAAATAATTTCTAACTTACCAAAAGGAGAAATGATGATGTTCGTTAGATTTCTGGCTGTTCTAGCAATGACGCTGATGAGCGTACTGACCAGCGTGGCTGCCGAGCAGGCGTCACAGAGTAAACTCAATCCGGCCAAGGCTCAGGAGTCTAAAAAATATCCTCAGATCGTGGCCTACACCGTATCCTGGTGTCCTCATTGCCGCGAGGCCAAGGAATATCTGACCCACAATAATATCCCTTTTATCAACAAAGACGTGGAGGTTGATGAAAAGGCGATGGAGGAGTTGACCGGCAAGTATAAGAGTCAGGGTGTGCCGGTAATAGTTTTTGGGACCGGCAAGGATGAGGTTATAATGAAAGGATTCACACCGGAATTATTTGAGGAGTCATTGAAAAAGGCGCGCCTTAAGAAATAAGATTCAACCACGCTTTCTTCTTGAGATGGTCAAGTGTAAAGAGGCAGCTTTCAGCGGGATAGAGACGGGTATCGAGGAAATTATGGTTTCCTCGGTGCCCGTTGCTGTTTTTGGAATGGCCTGTTCTTGTGTTCTTCATGAGGCTTTCGTGGGGCATTGGTGCTAGCTGCCTGCTGCTTGGGCGGTCGCTTTGCGGCAAGTACAGCTTGCGAGGGATCACGCAGTTCGTTCACTTCGCTTTCGCTGAGCTGGCGGAACTGGCCTGATTTGAGAACCCCAAGCACCAGACTTCCGTAACGAACCCGTTTCAGTCGTACCACCGAAAGGCTGACCGCCTCGCACATACGCCGAATCTGGCGGTTACGCCCTTCATGGATGGTGATGGAAAGCCAGTCATTCTGCTCGCCATCCTTGATCAGGATCGCCTTGGCTGGAGCGGTCTTTTTGCCATCGATCTCCACCCCTGCAACCAACTGGTCAAGCTGGCTTTTATGCACCTTGCCGCGCACCCTGACGTGGTATTCCTTGTCGATCTCGTGGCGTGGATGCATCAGCTTGTTGGCCCAATCACCGTCATTGGTCAATAGCAGCAGGCCTTCGGTGTTGTAGTCCAGTCGGCCTACCGGATAGACCCGTTCGTTGATCTCTTTCAGCAGATCGGTAACCAAGGGCCGTCCCTCGGGGTCATCGAGTGTGGTCATGTAACCGGCCGGTTTGTTGAGCAGGATGTAGAGGCGCTGTTCACTGACCTGAAGCGGTTTTCCATTGACGGTAATAAGGTCTTTAGCTGGGTCGGCCTTTGTGCCTAACTCGGTTACGACAGCACCGTTGACGGTTACTTGCCCGTTCAGGATCAGTTCTTCCGAGGCGCGGCGCGAGGTGATCCCGGCGGCGGAGATTATTTTCTGCAGGCGTTCCAGCATGGTATTTTCCTTTTAGCTGCTACGTAAACTATTTTATCAAATAAAAATGGGGGCTGCTGCCCCCATTCGCATGTTTTGATCCTTAAGACTAGTGTTACTCTACAAACTGCGACATGGCCCTGAACTTGTTGTAACGTTGTTCGACCAGTTCATCACCCGACAGTTTGTTCAGCTCCGCCAGGTTGCGGGCAATAGCCTCTTTCATGTTTTTCGCTGTTGCTGCGTGGTCGCGGTGGGCTCCGCCGATTGGCTCGCTTATGATCTCGTCGATTACACCCAGCTTGATAATATCCTTGGCAGTTGGTTTGAGGGCTTCGGCAGCCTGCTCGCCTTTGGTTCCATCTGACCAGAGGATGGCAGCGCACCCTTCCGGTGAGATAACGGCATAGACTGAGTGCTCCAGCATCAGGATCCTGTCGCCTACGGCAATTGCCAGGGCGCCGCCAGAGCCGCCTTCGCCGGTGATGCAGACAATGATCGGTGTGCGCAGGCTGGCCATCTCGCGCAGGTTGCGGGCGATCGCTTCGGCTTGGCCGCGCTCTTCGGCGCCGATACCGGGGTAGGCGCCAGGGGTGTCAACAAAGGTGATCACCGGGAGCTTGAACTGCTCGGCCATCTGCATCAGGCGCAACGCCTTACGGTAGCCCTCAGGGTTGGGCATGCCGAAGTTGCGGTAGACCTTCTCTTTGGTATCGCGGCCTTTCTGGTGGCCGATGACCATGACCGGCTGGTCGTTGAAGCGGGCCAGGCCGCCGACAATGGCGTGGTCGTCGCCGAAGTTGCGGTCGCCGTGCAGTTCGGTGAAGTCGCTGAACATCAGGTTGATGTAATCGAGTGTAAAGGGGCGATTGATGTGGCGCGCCACCTGGGCCGTCTGCCAGCGGGAAAGGTTGGAGAAGATATCTTCACGCATCTTCTCGACCCGGGCTTCCAGGGCGGACACGTCGGTAGCGATATCCAAGCCGCTGTTTGCCAACGAATTCAATTCCTCGATCTTCTTTTCAAGTTCGACGATCGGTTTTTCAAATTCAAGATAAAATGGAGCAGCCATATTGACACCTCGATCAGATCTACCACGGAGGCACAGAGACACAGAGAAAATATAAAACTTTACCACGGATAAACAGGAAGAAATAAATTTAACGTATGAAAGCGAACTTGGCAGGTGTCTGGTTCACCCTATTCATCACGATATGATTCTGTTTTACTCCGTGTCTCCGTGCCTCCGTGGTGGATTATTTATTTTACTATTACTCAAAAGTGGCGGCATTATAACCGAACAATCGTTCCACTTCCAGCCTTAATTCATCGCTTGCCATTACATGCAGGTTTTTTGAGAGAGGCAGTGTTGACAAGCTACGCTCTGGAATCACAAATTGGATGAAAGTCGGTACGGTTCCATTATGACGTTCGATAATCCCCTTGAGTGCATCAATCCGTTCAACCGGCATGTTGTCCATGCGCAGGTTGAATAAGACTTTTTTGGTGGTCTCGGCACGGGCATCCTGGAGCAACTTGATATCCCCGGCCGGGCCACGATTTTTTTGCTGCCATTCGCTGCCACCCTCTTTCTGGCCCTGGACCAGAATCTTGGCTCCTTTTTCCCCTTTTTCCAGTTTGCCGATGATGAGCAGCGGGTCGTCCGATTTCAGCAGATTAACGGCAGCGGTATAGATGTCGGAAAATACGGTTACTTCTACGGAGCCGGACAGGTCTTCGATGGTAACAAAGCCCATACGATCACCTTTCTTGGTGATGATCTCCTTGAGTCCGGAAACAATGCCGCAAACCCGAACCTCGCTACCGTCGGTCAGTTCTCCGAGAGCGGCGATCTCGGCGCTGGCAAGTCGTTTGATGTCCGCGACATAACGGTCGAGCGGGTGTCCGGTGATCAGGAAGCCTAAGGCCTCCTTTTCAAAGGCCAGTTTTTCCTTGTCGTGCCACTCGGCAACATCGGGCAGCTTTCCGCCGCTGCCATTGATCTTGATAACCTCGGCGGTCCCGAACAGGGACACCTGGGCACTGTCGCGCTCCTGTTGGATGCGTTGCCCCAGGTTCATGGCGGTTTCCAGTCCTTCCATCTGCGCCGAGCGAGTCGCACCGGTGGAATCAAAGGCACCGCATTTGACCAACGACTCGA
>MHXL01000007.1:0-409 GCA_001824455.1 Desulfuromonadaceae bacterium GWB2_53_15 | reverse complement strand
GGCGCAGATCCACCCGCTCGCAGAAGTCGAACAGTCCGGTGAACTCTCCATCTTTTCTAGCCTCGAGTATGGCCTCGATTGCGCCGCTGCCGACATTCTTGACTGCCCCCAGTCCGAAACGCATGGACTTGCCGACCACCGTGAAGGTCAGGCCGGACTTGTTGACATCCGGCGGCAGCACATCGATGCCCTGTTCACGGCAGTCACTGATATTCTTGATAACCTTGTCGGTGCTGTCCATGTCGCAGGTCAGCAGGGCAGCCATAAACTCGACCGGATAGTGTGCCTTCAGATAGGCGGTCTGGTAAGCGATCAGGGCGTAGGCGGCCGAATGGGACTTGTTGAAACCGTATTCGGCGAATTTGTGCATCAGGTCAAAGATCGCCTCGGCCTTTTTGGGATCAAGGTT
>MHXL01000006.1:3269-7395 GCA_001824455.1 Desulfuromonadaceae bacterium GWB2_53_15 | reverse complement strand
CTCCCAATGAAATAATTTCTTTTACAATAGAATCAAGTTCATGGTCTTTTGAATTTTTTATTCGTAATTTGTATTTATATAATTCAGTACTGTTCATAACGGGTATTTTTTATTTGTCTCATTTAACAGGCTGTTGAAAAACTCCGAAACCAACTCTCTTTTGTGGCAAGGAAGCAAAGTTGCAAGTCGTAACTGCCTGAATTTACGTTAATCAAAAACTGAAAATTGGTCGTTTTTGCTGCTTAAAATCGTTTTTCAACAGCCCGCTAAGCCCCCATTTCCAACAATGATCTCGTGTTGTACCATCCATGGGAAAAGCTCATCAACTTGCCGACAATGAATTTGAAAAATTTCAGAGTTTTTAGTCCTTTTATGCATATTGCTCAGAGCTTTTGTCGGGATATCTTTTTTAGGCACTAAAAACATTCGAACATTGTTAGGGTATATGCCAATAAAACAAATGTGTGTGAAAAAATCTCTTGGGCAGATTTGCTTCCAGGATATTAAAGGATAACCGTTCGCCAAAGAGACGGTGGCCAACTTGACTTGTATGCATTTTTTTTGTGACTCTATATCATAACCACTCTCACTGTTCTTTACTTTCAGACAACCTGAACTCGGGATTTTTCTCTACCGGAGGTCACGGTTGGCAATAGGTTGATTTTGCGTAAGAAAATCATTTTTTGAAGAAATCAGCAGAGCGGGCTTGCCGATGCGGCAGGATTTTGATACGGTACCGGAATTCCCTGCCAGATCAAATTCCCCATACCCAGGCGAGGTACCACAATGCCGCAACTCCAGCTGCCGATTTTCGACCAGGGCATGACCCTGATCAACAACAATCTTGGCTACAAACGGGAGGGCAATCGCCTTACCTATTTTTATGGCAATACGCCGGTATTCATGCACGATGTGGAGGACCGCCGCTCTTTTCGCATGATCACCAGCCAGTTTTATGTCACCGGCAGCGCCAAACAATCCGAGATCTGCCGGGCCTTCGGCGTCAGCCCGATCAGCGTCAAACGCTACGTGAAGCTGTACAGGGAGAAAGGCATCGCGGGATTTTTTGAGCCGCCCAGACGTCGTGGTGCGGTAGTACTGACCCCGGCAATGCTCAGGGAAGTGCAGGGATTTCTCGATGAAGGACTGGAGATAGGGGAAATCGCCAGGCAGCTTGATTTGCTGGCGGATACTCTGCGCAAGGCGCTGCGGGCCGGCAAACTCCATCAGCCTCTAAAAAAAAAGAAGGAAATGCCGGCGGACCCCAGCCGGCCAGCAGCAAAAGCGAACGAAACGCCATAGACGCAGCAGCGGTTATCGGCATGGGGGCTACGGACGTCCTGGGGCGGCTGGCGACCAGCATCTTCAAGTGCGAAGCGCCTGCCCCGGCTTTTTGCCCCTGCCACGATGTCTCAAGCGCCGGGGTGCTGCTCGCCTTGCCGGCGCTTATCGCAGTTGGCCTGCTGACGCATACGCAGAGGTACTTTCATCTGCCGAAGGGCTTTTACCGGCTGGACACGATCTTCATGTTCTTGGCATTCATGGCCCTGGCCCGGCTGAAGACGGTGGAATTACTGCGCTATTGTTCTCCCGGCGAATGGGGTAAGCTGCTGGGCATTGATCGCGTCCCCGAGGTGAAGACCCTGCGGGAAAAGATCGGCATTTTGGCATCAAGGGGCGAACCGGAGGCCTGGGCCGGTGAGTTGTGCCGGACCTGGATGGAGAGCACGCCGGACGCGGTCGGCATTTTTTACGTGGACGGCCATGTCCGGGTTTATCACGGCAGCCAGACGGAGCTGCCGCGGCATTATGTCAGCCGGGAGAAACTGTGCCTGCGGGCCACGGTGGATTACTGGGTGAACGCCATGGATGGCCAACCCTTTTTTGTGGTGAACAAGGCCGTCGATCCGGGCCTGCTCACGGTTTTGGAAGCTGAGATTGTCCCCCGCCTGGAACTCGATGTTCCCGGCCAGCCTGGCCTGCTGGAGTTGGCATCATCTTCCCTGGCGCACCGTTTTACCCTGGTGTTTGACCGGGAGGGGTATAGCCCGGCGTTTATGAGGAGGATGCGGGAAAAAAGGATCGCCTGCCTGACGTACAACAAACATCCAGGCGAGGACTGGCCCGCAGAGGAATTCCAACGGCAGAGCGTGAAGCTTGCGGACGGCAATGAGGTGGAAATGCTGCTTGCCGAGCGTGGCGTTTTGCTGGGCGAAGAGCTGTGGGTGCGGGAAATCCGTAAGCAGCGGAAAAGCGG
The DNA here is from genome assembly GCA_001824455.1 of Desulfuromonadaceae bacterium GWB2_53_15. Classification (GTDB taxonomy): domain Bacteria; phylum Desulfobacterota; class Desulfuromonadia; order Geobacterales; family Pseudopelobacteraceae; genus JACPFJ01. The sequence continues at coordinate 5,138 of MHXL01000006.1, read as the reverse complement.
CCATCAGACCTCGATACTGGCCACCGATTACAGCACGGCAAGCGGACCTGTTGCCGCGGCCATGTTTGCCAGATGGTCGCAGGAAAACTTTTTTGGTTACATGCGGGCGCATTATAATCTTGACCGCCTGATCGACTATGCCACCGATGAGGTTTCCGAGACCACCAGGGTCATTAACCCTCAGTACCGGGAGTTGGATGGTGAGGTACGTAAAATGGTGAATAAACTCAACCGGCAACGCAGGGAGTTCGGAGCCCTCATATTAAACGACGGGATTGATCCCGGCCGGGTGGAGAAATACCAGCAGACGAAGGCGGAACTCCACGAGGAGATTGGCGCTTTGGAACACGAGGTGGCGGAGCTGAAGGCCTGCCGAAAGGCCACTCCGAAGCATGTGACCATGGCGGATCTGCCCGCGGAAGACCGCTTCCGGCAGCTTGCCACGCAGGGGAAGCATTTTATCGATACGATCAAGATGATCGCCTACCGGGCGGAGACTGCCATGGCAACGATTGTGCGGGAAAGACTGAGCCGGCATGACGATGCCCGGAGTCTGCTGCGGGCGGTCTATGCAACCGAAGCGGACCTCCTGCCGGATGAGAACGCCGGAACCCTTACGGTTCGCCTGCATCAGCTGGCCAACCGCATGAGCAGCGAGGTACTGCGCCATTTATGCGAGGAATTGAATGCCACCATGACCCGTTTTCCTGGCACATCCATGCGCCTGGTCTACGAATTGGTGTCATGATAAATTCTTCCGAAATCAGGTGGTCTGAAGTTATACTGATAGGGCGGTAACTCCTTGCCGCCATGACGTAAAATAGGTGGACATACCCTTGCCGACAGGGAATGGCGGTAAGGCGATAGGTGCGCAACGGGGTTTTGGCCGCACAGGTGGAGGCTCTCCTCACTTTTCAGTACGGTTGACGTTTACCGTACAGGGCCAGCATGCCGGCTGCCTTGATCAGCATCAGGCAGGACGTGGCGTAGATAGTGCCGAGAAAGGGAAGCAGCAGCAGGCTGGTGGCCAGGGCGCCGCAGGCCGCGCCGATGAGATCGGCGGAAAAGGTGCGGGCTGCGGCCGGGTTGTCGCTGCCGCCCAGCTTCAGCGCCAGGGGGAACTGGCAGCCGCACAGCATGGAAACCAGGAAGCCGATCGCCAGGAAAAAGGCGGGCGACAGCCGGTCATGGGCCGTGGCCAGGGCGAGCAGCAGGAGGGCCAGAATCAAGATCAGGCCCGCATCGCAGGCGGCCAGCCGTTTCCGGCAATTCCCCCGCTGCCGCAGCCGTTCGCCCAGCCAGGCGCCGGGCAGCAGTCCGGTCAGGAAAACCGTGACCAGCAGGCCGATCTGTTCGTAAACATAGCCGAAAAGAATCTGGTAAATGAAAATGACCAGGATCTCGCTGCCCATAATGACAAAGCCGGTGGAAAAGAGGACCAGTTCTTCGCGCCGGGCGCGGCAGAGATAGAGAAAAAGCAGAAGGGCGCTGCCGATGATGAACGGCAGGGGCGAGGCGGCAAAACGGGCGAACCACTGCTGGAACATGAGGCGCAGCAGAAAAGGGGCTGTGTCGCGATTTGGCGGGGTGTCGGCCTGCAGGTTATCGTGCAGGTAGCGCAGCCGCTCCGGGGTGATGTTGCCGCTGTAAAAGCTGCTGATAAAGGCGGTCTCTATCCCTTTGTTGCGCAGGAGCCGGGGGATGTCCGTATTGACCGGCAGACTGCGGCAGAGAAAGAAAACCTTGCTGCCGGGCAGCAGCTGTACGTGCTGGAAATGGTCTTTGGCGCTGTTGTACAGGGAAGAGATTTTCAGCCGCGCCGGCTCGGCCAGGTAGTTGTCAAAGCCCGCGACGCTGAAGGAGAAGATG
>MHXL01000006.1:2915-3237 GCA_001824455.1 Desulfuromonadaceae bacterium GWB2_53_15 | reverse complement strand
ATTGCTGACCCGTGGCGGCGAGAAAGGCCCGGCCGTCCCGATGGATGATGTGCAGGGCCGGGATGGGGGCAAGCAGCCGGTAGCGCAGCTGCGCCTCGGTCAATTCCCGGTCGATCTGTAGGTAGTCCACCTGTTGGGGCCGGTACTTGGCCACCTCCTCCAGCATGCCGCCTTCCGCGCCGATGAGCAGGATCAGGCGCGGATCGTCAATCTGGGAGAGGGGAAAATGGATCGTCTCTTCATCCTGGCCCTGGTTATGGCTGCTGAAAACCGGGGCCCCATCGACAAAGATGGTCAGCTGTTCCCTGTCCTGCTGCACGGT
>MHXL01000006.1:2585-2820 GCA_001824455.1 Desulfuromonadaceae bacterium GWB2_53_15 | reverse complement strand
CCAGGCACCCGGCGGCCGTCGCCGCCAAGAGCGGTCTGCGCCGTTGCGGGCCGGGAACAACAAGCAGCGCGGCAGCAAAAAGCGGCAGGTTGGCCAGGAACACGGACTGCATGGGTGTGAGCCACAGCACCAGCACAAAGGAGAACAACAGGCCGCCGCAGATGTCGCCCATATTGTCAAGCATGTACACCCTGGCGCCGGGAAAGTCGGGCTGGCCACGGCGCTGGACGTAGAG
>MHXL01000006.1:2415-2560 GCA_001824455.1 Desulfuromonadaceae bacterium GWB2_53_15 | reverse complement strand
AGGATGGCGTAGGGCGCGGTGAAGAGAAAGATGAAGGCCAGGGTCTGATAAAAGCCGACATCCGCGCCATGCAGGAAGATGGAATCCCGCAGGAAACGGATGGCGACAATCTCCAGGGCCGCCAGAGCGGCAAGAAGCAGGGCGA
>MHXL01000006.1:2189-2342 GCA_001824455.1 Desulfuromonadaceae bacterium GWB2_53_15 | reverse complement strand
CAGCATGAGCCAGGAAAAAAAGATGAGGCTGATGGTGAATTCGTTGCCCTGAAACTGGGCGAGAAACTCCCGCACCAGCAGCAGCTGCATGACCACGGACGCGAGTCCGACGGCGTAGATGACGCGGCTTACTCCCTGTTGGGCATGGTCGGC
>MHXL01000006.1:1943-2040 GCA_001824455.1 Desulfuromonadaceae bacterium GWB2_53_15 | reverse complement strand
TTGGGCAGCTGTTCCCAGACCTGGGGCAGAAAGGTGGCGCTGGCTGGCCCCTGGCGCAGGATGACGCCGTCCACCCCCGGACGCAGCTTGGCCAGCA
>MHXL01000006.1:1698-1894 GCA_001824455.1 Desulfuromonadaceae bacterium GWB2_53_15 | reverse complement strand
CACCTCAATTTCCAGATCGGAGAATTCCTTGCCCTGCAGGGGCTGGAACCTGGGATCATCAAAGGCGGCGTTGACCGCATTGCGGCGGATGCCGGAGGCAATAGACTCAACCGGGGCGATGGAGCCGATGCATCCCCGCAGCTGTCCGTATTTGTGCAGGGTGACAAAGGTGCCCCGTTTCTGCTGGAATGCCTTT
>MHXL01000006.1:1452-1577 GCA_001824455.1 Desulfuromonadaceae bacterium GWB2_53_15 | reverse complement strand
TGGCAGAGCTGTTTGGTTTGTCCATAGACGCGTCTCCGTAAAATGCAATGGCTGCATAGCCGACAACCTTGTCACGGCTGCCTGGTATGTCGCCGCTGTTGGCATAATGCAGCAGCAGGGGCTGC
>MHXL01000006.1:1301-1443 GCA_001824455.1 Desulfuromonadaceae bacterium GWB2_53_15 | reverse complement strand
CGGTTGGCAAGATCAATCAGCACCTGCAGGGGCACTGTGCCGCAGGCGCTGTTGCTGCTTGCTGCCAGCGATTTGCCGTCCCGGTTGATGATAGTGCATATGGTCTGCCGGTCCTTGCGCTCGGCGGCCTCATACTCCATAT
>MHXL01000006.1:811-1065 GCA_001824455.1 Desulfuromonadaceae bacterium GWB2_53_15 | reverse complement strand
AGGGGGATGTCTCCCAGGGGGGTGCGGTAGCCGGCCGCATCGGTGATGGCGCCGTTGTTCAATCCCGCCCGATGGTCCGGGCCAAGCAGGATTACCTTGTCAAATTGCCCTTTTTCCAGGACCAGGGCGGCATGGGCCGCGGTGGGACCTGAATAGATGTAGCCGGCATGGGGCAGGACCAGGGCCTTCAGGACCTTGCCGGCAGGTCGGTCAAAGGCGTCATGCCTGGCCGTTTCGCACAGCCGGGCGATATC
>MHXL01000006.1:0-669 GCA_001824455.1 Desulfuromonadaceae bacterium GWB2_53_15 | reverse complement strand
ATGGTCTTTCCTCTGGGCAAGGGTGTCGCGTTCCGCAGGAGGGCATCATGATATCTGCTGACGATTGTAGCGCGTTAGGGCTGAACGTTCAAGCGATTAAGTGTCAGGCTTGGACGTGCAAACGTTGCAGCGTTCCAGCATTTGGACCCGGCACCCTTTCTGGCGACCCGGCTCAGGGGATGGGCTGGTTTTTTGATCGGAGATTGATTTCCGCGTCCGAGGCCCTGACATAAAGGGGCACACAGCCTGCCGGATTAAGAAATTCTTTGTTCCGCCAGCGGTCCAGGGCGAGAAAACCGATGCTCGCCGCCCTGGCGAAGTACAGCTGCTCCGGGGCGAATACGGCCAGGCTGCCGAGTTTTTCCCGCAGCAGGTCACCATGCACGGTGATGCCGTCGCCGCAGAACAGGGTGGGTTCGCTGATCTGGCCGGCAAGTTCCAGCGGGGAAATGACCAGATATTCGCCCTGACGCTGCATGCAGCCGTTGCCGTCCGCCTGGTAGAGGGCGGTATAAACTTCATTTTTGCGGGCATCGAGAATCGGGCAAACCGGCATGGCCGTAAAACCGAACTGTCCGGCCAGACCGTCAAGGGTCGGTACGCCGATCAGCGGGAGCGAGGTTGCCAGGCTGAACCCCTTCACCGTGCTGAGACCGATGCGCAGGCCGG
>MHXL01000005.1:7033-8228 GCA_001824455.1 Desulfuromonadaceae bacterium GWB2_53_15 | reverse complement strand
GATCAGAGCCGCCGCAATGGTATAGACCGATATCGTAAAGGATCTACTGTGCTGGATAGAACTGAGATTTTGAAGTAATTACAATGAATCGGAGGGTGTAATGAAAGAGAAGTTAATGCTGCTTTTGGTTGTCATGTTTCTTGCGGGTTGTTCGTCAGCCGGTAGCCTCGGAATGGTTGTGAAGAGCACCGCAGATCCAGGTGCGTTGCTGAAGAATCAGACCGCATTCCGTGAGATAGGCCCGGCTACCGGAGAAGCGTGCCGGTTTTTCGTGCTGGGAATTTTACCCTTCGGCCAATCAGATGTTGCTGCAGCAGTCGATGAAGCTTTGACCTCATCAGGAGGCGATGCATTGCTCAATGTTACAGTATCGAGCAGTCTTTACGGTTTTATCCCTATGTATAACCTCTTCAGCTACACCTGCACCAATGTCAGGGGGATTGCCGTTAAATTCGAGGATCAGAAGTCCTGATCAATTCATGATAAACCTCCGAGGTTTTAGCCCAAAAAGCGGATCTGGATAAAACCTCGGAGGTCTCGCCTTAAATCAAACCATATCCTCATACAGGCCACACTCCGGCATAGCGTTACCGGTTAATCCCTCCCGGATGATCACTTATCCGCTCCACCCCCCAAAGCCTTGTAGAGGTTCGCCAGGTTGACAAGGCGGTCAAGGCGGACGCTGATCAGGTCCTGCTGGGCGCCGTACAGGGAACGCTGGGAGTCGAGTACGGTCAGGTAACTGTCAACACCCTTTTCGTAGCGGGCCAGAGAGAGTGTGTAGCTTTCGGAGGTGGCGTCGGTAAGTGACTTCTGGGCGGCCAACTGATCGTCGATGGTGCCGCGCTGGGCCAGGACATCGGCCACTTCCCGGAAAGCAGTCTGGATGGCCTTCTCATACTGGGCCACCATGATATCGCGATCCACCTCAGCCACCTTCAGATTGGCCTTGTTGCTGCCGCCGTCGAATATGGGCAGGGATATGCGCGGCATAATGCTCCAGGCCAGTGGATCGCCAGTGAAGAGCCCGGCCAGCTCGTCGCTGCCCAGGCCGACACTTGAAACCAGGGTGATCCTGGGAAAGAACGCCGCCCGCGCCGCGCCGATATTGGCGTTGACCCCTTTGAGCTGCCCTTCGGCCTGGAGGATGTCGGGGCGGGTGAGCAGTACGTCGGACGGCAGACCAGGTGCCACG
>MHXL01000005.1:1126-6936 GCA_001824455.1 Desulfuromonadaceae bacterium GWB2_53_15 | reverse complement strand
AAGATCGAGGGCGGAGGAGACGCCGGCATCATAACGACTGCGGGTAAGCTGGTAGGAAGACTGCCGGCTCGTCAAGGTGTCTTTGGCCAGTTGCAGACGCTCCCGGTCGGCGGCCAGGGTCAGGTAGACAACGGCAACCTGGGAAACCAGGCTGATCTGCACACTGCGCCGGGCCTGCCCGGTGGCCAGGAACTGCTCCAGCGCCTGATCCTTGAGGCTGCGTATCCGACCGAAGAAATCCAGTTCGTAGGAGCTGATGCCAAGGCCAAGGTTGTATTGTTCCGTAGTCGTTGCATGGCCGTTGTTGGAAAGGTCCTGGGGAATACGTTGAAAATTGGCGGAAGCGGATGCGTCAAGTTTCGGGAACAGATCAGAGCGCTGGATCTGGTACAGGGCCCGGGACCGCTCGATGTTCAGGGCGGCAATCCGCAGGTCGCGGTTGTTTTCCAGGGCCAGGGCGATCAGCTTGCGCAACTGTGGATCGACAAAGAACTCCTGCCAGGGGATTTCGGCTACCGGCTTCTGCGCCGGTTTGGCAGCCTCCGCCTGATAGGCTGGGCCGCTGGGCCAGGCAGCCGGAACCGGTGCGGCAGGCTGGGTATATTTGGGGGCCATGGTCGCGCATCCGCTCAATTGCAGTAATGCGGCGATAGCGAGACACAGGCTTGTCATCATCCGTCGTGTATGTTTCATATCAGAGTACCTCCGAAGCAGTGGTGGCATTGGGCTCTTCGGTGTGAGGCTTGTATTTCTTTCGGCCAAACAGCTTTGACACCATCACAAAGAAAAACGGGATGAAGATCAGGTCGATGAAGGTGGCTGACAGCAGACCCCCGGTAACGGCGGTACCGATAGCATTCTGTGCTGCGGCGCCGGCTCCCTTGGTCAAGGCCAGCGGCAGGGTGCCGAAGAAGAACGCCAGCGACGTCATGATGACCGGCCGGAGTCGAATTCTCACCGCTGTCAGGGTGGCTTCCATCAGCTCGTGACCCTCGTGCATCTGGGCTTTGATGAACTGGATGATCAGGATGGCATTCTTGGTGGAAAGTCCGATGGTCGTCAATAGCCCGATCTGGAGATATATATCGTTGGGAAACACTCTCAGTTTTACCGCTATCACCGCTCCCACCAGTCCCAGCGGAAGCATCAGCAAGTTGACGAAGGGGATGGTCCAACTCTCGTACAGAGCCGCCACGGAGAGGAACACCACCAGCAGCGAGATGGCATACAGAGCCGGTGCCTGTGCCCCGGCATTTTTTTCCTCGTAGGAAAGGCCGGTCCATTCGTAGCCGATTCCCGGCGGCAATTGGGCCGCCATCTTTTCCACCTCGTCCATGGCTTCGCCGGTACTGATTCCAGGCGCTGCCTGCCCCAGAACCTCCACGGCCGGTATACCGTTGTAACGCTCCAGGCGGGGTGAGCCATACTGCCAGCGGGCAGTGGCAAAGGCAGAGAATGGTACCATCTGGCCGTCCTTGTTGCTGACATACCATTTGTTGATATCCTCCGGCAGCATCCGGTATTTTGCTTCGGCTTGGAGATAGACCTTCTTGACCCGGCCGTTCTGGATGAAGTCGTTGACGTAGGAACTTCCCCAGGCAGTGGAGAGCACGTTGTTGATATCCGCTTGTGAAACCCCCAGGGCACCGGCCCGCACATCGTCGATGTCGAGCTTGAACTGGGGCGAGTCATCCTGGCCGTTGGGTCGCACCGCTATCAGTTTCTTGTTTTTCATGGCCATGCCCAGCAACTGGTTGCGGGCCTCCATCAGCTTGTCATGCCCCAGTCCGCCACGATCCTGCAGCTGCAAGTCGAAGCCGTTCGCCACCCCCAGTTCAAGTACCGCCGGCGGTGAAAAGGCGAAGGCGAGGCCGTCTCTGAACTTTGAGAATGCTCCCATAGCCCGGCCGGCAATGGCCGATGCTTTCTGATCCTTGCCCGGACGAACGTCCCAGTGCTTGAGCCTGACAAAGGCCAGTCCCATGTTCTGCCCTCGACCGGCAAAGCTGAACCCGGCCACGGTAATGACCCCTTCCACGTTTTTTGATTCTTTCTCAAGAAAATGCTGTTCCAGTTGGCGTATGACCTGGATGGTCCGCTCCTGGGTGGCACCGGCCGGCAACTGTACCTGGCAGATAATGAAGCCCTGATCCTCATCCGGCAGGAATGAGGTGGGGAGATTCAGGAAGAAATAAGCCATGGTGGCCACGATGGCGCCGTAAACCACCAGGTAGCGCACAGGCTTGCCGAAGGAGCGGCCGACGATCCCTTCATAATTTGACCGGCAAAATTCGAACAGCCGGTTGAAGTGACGGAAGAACCAGCCGAACCAGCCGGATTCACCGGAATGATGTCCCTTTACTACCGGCTTGAGCAGGGTGGCGCACAGCGCCGGGGTCAGGATCATAGCCACCAGCACCGACAGAATCATGGCGGAGATGATAGTAATGGAGAACTGGCGGTAGATGACGCCGGTGGAGCCGGGAAAAAAGGCCATGGGAAGGAAGACCGCCGTCAGCACGGTGGCGATGCCCCACAGGGCGCTGGTGATCTGTCCCATGGACTTGATGGTTGCTTCCTTGGGCGGAAGCCCTTCCTCGGTCATGATCCGTTCCACGTTCTCGACGACAACGATGGCGTCGTCCACCAGCAGGCCGATGACGATGACCAGGGCGAACATGGTCAGGGTGTTGATGGAATATCCGCAGGCCGCCAATACCCCCATGGTGCCCAGGAGAACCACCGGTACCGCGATGGTGGGGATCAGGGTGGCGCGGATGTTCTGCAGGAAGAGAAACATGATGATGAAGACCAGGAAGACCGCCTCGATCAGGGTGTGCACCACCTCTTCGATGGAGATCTTGACGAAGGGGGTGGAGTCGTAGGGATAGACTACTTTCATCCCGGCGGGGAAATATTTAGAGAGTTCCGCCATCTTGGCCTTGACCCTGTTGCCGGTCTCCAGCGCGTTGGCGCCGGCCGCTAGGCGGATTGCCATCCCTCCCAACGGTTTGCCGTTGTAGTACGATTGTATCTCGTAGTTTTCGGTGCCGATTTTGCTTTCGGCCACATCCTTTAGTTTGACCGTGGATCCGTCGCTGTTGGTGCGCAGGATGATGGCATCGAACTGCTCCGTGGTCTGGAGCAGGGAGCGGGCGTTGATGGTGGCATTGAGTTGCTGTCCCTGGGGGGCCGGGGAGCCTCCGAATTGACCGGCCGACACCTGGGCGTTCTGGGCCTGCAGTGCCGCAATTACATCGTTGGTGGTCATGTGGTAGTTATGCAGCTTGGCAGGGTTCAGCCAGATGCGCATGGCGTTCTGGGTGCCGAAGATCATCAGTTCGCCGACTCCTTCCAGGCGGCTGACGATGTCCTGGAGGTTGGAGACCATGTAGTCGGTCAGTTGATTGCGGTCCATGGAACCGTCTTCCGAGACAAGACCGACTATCAACAGGAAGTTCCTGGTGGATTTGACTACCTGAATTCCCGAGCGCTGGACAATCTGAGGGAGCAGCGGCACGGCCAGCTGCAGCTTGTTCTGCACCTGCACCTGGGCGATGTTGGGGTCGGTGCCGGCCTTGAAGGTCAGCGTAATGCTCACTGCCCCGGCCGAGTCGCTGGTGGAGGACATGTAGATCAGGTTGTCGATACCGTTCAGCTTCTGCTCGATGACCTGGGTAACCGTGTCCTGTACCGTCTGGGCCGAAGCGCCTGGATAGACCGCATTGATGGCGATCTGTGGCGGCGCGATGGGTGGGTACTGGGAGACCGGCAGCTTCTTGATTGCCAGAAGTCCGACAAGCATCACCATGATAGCGATTACCCAGGCAAAAATCGGGCGGTTTATGAAAAAGCGAGGCATGGAGAAGCTCCTTTATTTTTCTTACATATTCCCTCTCCCTGAGGGAGAGGGTTAGGGTGAGGGGGCAGAGTTAATTTCTATGGCACTGTTGCCCCTCATCCGGCCTTCGGCCACCTTCTCCCTCAGGGAGAAGGGTATGGTGTTATTTTTTCGCTGCCGCCGGTTGCGTCGTGGCAGCCGCTGCTACCGGTGCGCCAAAGGGCACCGCCTTGACCTGTGTTCCCGGCCGCGCCTTCTGGAGGCCTTCCACGATGACACGGTCACCTGCTTTCAGTCCGTCACTTACCAACCAGTCGTCGCCCACTGTCCGGACCACCTTGATTAGTCGCGGCTCAACCTTTTCCTCGGCTCCAACCAGCAGGACTACGGCTTCACCTTTCGGATTCCGGCTAACCCCCCGCTGCGGAACAAGGATCCCTTGCGGACTGACCCCTTCCTCCAGGATTGCGCGGACAAACATACCCGGCAGCAAGATCTGTTTCGGGTTTTGGAATATTGCGCGCAGGGTAACGGAGCCGGTACTCTGGTCCACGGTAACTTCAGAAAATTTCAGGGTTCCGGGTAAAGGGTAAGCGCTGCCGTCTTCCAGCAGCAGCTTGACCCGCGCCTGGGCTGCTCCGCCTTGCTTCAGCAGGCCGCTGGCCAGGTTCTGTTTCAGCTTCAGCAATTCGGAGCTGGACTGGGTAACATCTACATACATGGAGTTGAGCTGCTGTATGGTTGCCAGTGCCGCCGGCTGGTTGGCGGTCACCAATGCTCCATTGGTGACGGTCGATCGCCCGATTCGACCGGAGATAGGAGCAGTTATCCTGGTATAGGCCAGGTTGATGCGGGCCGTTTCCACTGCCGCCTTGGCAGCCGCCACATCGGCCTCGGCCTGCTTGAGAGCGGCATAGGCGTCATCGTAATCCTGCTGACTTACCGCCTTGATCTTCACCAGATCCTTGTAGCGCCCTTCCTTTAGCCTGGCCGGGATCAGGTTGGCCTCGGACCTGGCCTCGGATGCCTTGGCACTGGCAAAGGCTGCCTGATAGCTGGCTGGATCAATCTGATAGAGAACCTGTCCGGCCTGTACATCGGAACCTTCGGTGAACAGCCGCTTCTGGATAATTCCGCCTACCTGGGGGCGTACCTCGGCAATCATGTAGGGTGCGGTGCGGCCCGATAGTTCCGATGTCAGAGCTACCCTTTCCGGTTTCACGACCACCACCCCGACTTCGGGGGGACCGCTTGGCGGCGGGCCACCCGCGGGTTTTTTTCCGCATCCGGTCATCATCAGGCTGACAGCAAGAATCCCAACGGTGGCAAATAATGTGTTTTTGTAAGTCGTTTGCATAGGCACCTCTATGGTTTATTAATTAGAATGAAGGTTCATTCTTAAGATATTTACTAATAATTAATAAGTATAACAGGATATTATCAGGTATCAGCGCTTCAACCCGTCCCAACAGGCGGCAATGGTCAGACCGATCAAGGCTTCATCCATAATTACGAATCCGAGGATATGGTCACGCGCCACGGTGATCAACGGGCCGAACGCCAAGGCAAAGAGCACCACCAATGGCAGCTCCTTGATGACTTGCTGGGCTACACCCTCCTCGAACAGTTCGCGATAAACATCTTGTTCATCTGCTTCACCAAAAATTTTATCCCTGCGGTGTACTACGCCGTAGGGGGAGTTGTGAAACTGCTCCAGATAACGGAAATCCAGCGGGTTGGAAATGCAGTAACGCAGGATCGCCGTGCCTAGATGGATGAATCTCTCCCTGATCGGCTTATCAGGATAATAGCCTTGCATAAGGTAAGCGTAAAGCCTCTGTTCCAGTTCCTGGTACAGTTCATTGATCAGCACTTCCTTGTTTTCAAAGTAGCGGTAGATCGTCCCGGCGCCCACTCCGGCCTTGTCGGCGATCATCGCCATGGGAGCGCCGTGGAAACCGTTTTCCGC
>MHXL01000005.1:0-1087 GCA_001824455.1 Desulfuromonadaceae bacterium GWB2_53_15 | reverse complement strand
AAATCGTCAAGTGAAAATTTTGCTTATGGTCTTAAATTTTTCGCATTGGATAACAGCACTACAGAGGGTAGGGAAAAATCGACGTGTCGATATTGTATTGCGACAGGTGAAGCAGAGCTGGTAGAAAAAACGGTCACTCAGGAATGCTGCGGTAAACGCCGCTCTTGCCGCCTTCCTTGTACAGCAGGCGGATCTCGCCAATGGTGATCGACTTGTCGGTTCCCTTGCACATGTCGTAGATCGTCAGCGCTGCCACGGCAGCGGAGGTCATGGCCTCCATCTCCACACCGGTCCGTTCAAAGGCCCTGACAGTTGCTTCCACAATCACAGTGCCGCTCGCCTGATCGGTCTTGAATTCCACTGCTGCGTGATGGATGGCCAAAGGGTGGGACAGCGGGATCAGATCCGGGGTCTTTTTGGCGGCGGCAATGCCGGCAAGTCTTGCCACGCCGAGTACATCCCCCTTGCTGACCGCTCCTTCCAGGATGGCTGTCAGGGTCTCCGTCTTCAGTTTGACCGTGGCGGCGGCACGGGCGGTGCGCATGGTCGGTTGCTTGGCGCTGACATCGACCATGATGGCCTGGCCTTTTTCGTCAAAGTGATTGAATGACATGATTTCCTCTTATTTGATTAAATTTAATGGAATAACAAAAAATATGAAACTAACAGCATTTCGACATGATCAGTTTACTGCGCAACCTTAAGGGAGTCAAGCCGGGTGCAGGTACGCGTTGTATCGGTTTGAAGCTAACCTTCCAGCATCTCCACATTGCCGGACAGGATGTCCACATCCTGTCCGGCAATGTGGAGATGCACCTCTTCGCCCGCTGAAAACTCCGTGCGCTCGGCAGGCAGCACAGCCATGGCATCTGCCATGAGCATGGTCTTCAAGATGCCGGTGTTCTGGTCGCCGGAACTGTAGGCCAGGTAGCGGCCGCTTTCAGAGGTTAGCCTGACGCGCAGGAAGTTGATCTTGCCGGGCTTCTTATGGGCGTCATTCAGCAGGACCGCCTTGATGAAGGGTTTGATCACCCGTTTGTGTCCCATCATCTTCAGCAGCGCCGGCCGGGCGAATTCCTCGAAGGTC
>MHXL01000004.1:4323-6090 GCA_001824455.1 Desulfuromonadaceae bacterium GWB2_53_15 | reverse complement strand
ACAACTCGGTGAAAAAAGTCAAAATGGTCGCCCTTGAACAGGGACAGAAGAGCGAGGCCAATGTTCAGTCCACGGCCCAGGAACAGCAGAAATTCGTGAGTGTAGTTACCCAGAGGGTCGACCTGTTCAAAAAGCTGCTGATCGGCATTTCTCTGGCCGTGATCGGCCTGGTGCTGATCCTGACCATAACGACAACCGTCTGCATCGTCCGCTCGCTGGCAAGGCTGAACGGTTCTATCGTGGCCATAGCCGAAACCGGTGATTTTACCAAGACGGCCGAGATCAGGAATGATGACGAATTTGCCGTAACGATCAATGCCTTTAACAAGCTGCTCGACTCGTTTTCACGAATCCTGGCCAAGGTTTCCGAATCATCCGGCAAGCTGACCGGGAGTTCACAGGGACTGACCCGTACTGCTCAGGCAATCCATTCCACAACCCAGGAGCAATCAACCAGTGTCGGACAGGTTGCCGCCGCTGCGGTGGAGATGTCCCAGACCATCTCAATGGTATCCCAGAACACATCCAGGATTGCCCAATCTGCCACCGAAGCCCGTCAGTTGGCTGCTTGCGGTGCCGACGTGGTAAGCCAGACCGGGCGAGAAGTACAGGAGATCGCCCGGGCGGTGCAGGAGTCCACTGTGGTGATGCAGACCTTGAACGAGCGCTCCCAACAGGTCGGCGAGATCGTTGATGTCATTATCGAGATCACCGACCAGACCAACCTTCTGGCTCTGAACGCAGCTATTGAAGCGGCCCGGGCTGGAGATCACGGCCGCGGTTTCGCCGTGGTTGCCGATGAGGTGCGTAAGCTGGCCACCAGCACTGCCGAGGCAACCGTGGGTATCACCGAGCGGGTCAAAGCCATCCAGGCGGATGCCGCTCAAGCGGTCACCGCAATGAATAAAAGCCTGGAGCGTGTCCGCTTGGGGGTGGAACATGCCGGACAGGCTGGAGACTCTTTGAGGCAGATTGTCGAAAGTGTTACTTCTTTGCAGGGGATGGCCAGCGAGATTGCGACCGCCACGGTGGAACTCTCCTCAACAGCGGAGCAGATCAGCACAGACATCGTGGCTATCGAAAAGGTCTCGGATGAGACCGTCAAGGCTGCTGCCGCCATTGCCGTAGAATCGGATGCCCTGGCCGGACTTTCGGTTGAGCTGAAGACCGAGATCAGCCGCTTTACCCATACCGGACAACAGGGTCCGGCCCTGCCAGCAAAGTGCGTGAATCCGCCGGATGCCGGCAAGTTATCCTGGTTGAAGCCAAGTTCCAATTGTGCGGCATGACATCTATTCATCTTTGTGACTTGTACGGGAACGGGTTGGTAGTACGCTAAAAAATGAGGGCCACAGCCATGATAGTGATAGACAAAGCCAGGTATGTGGAGATCGGGCGCAGAATCAGGGAAATACCGCTGGAAAAGCCATGTTCAAGTTACGAATGGGAAGAACTGGTGCAGAAATTGTGCGTATCAGCCGATGACAAACTGCATGACATTGGACTGCGCGAACTGGAAATTCTAAGGCAAAAATGTCCCAACTGCCCGGTTTTCAGAAGTTGTTAGTTGCGCTTGATGCAACTTTTGATTGTTACTGAATACACAAGCGCTCCTCCCTTTTCTTCACATCATTCATCTGAATATGCCGCTGTTCCTGGATCGGGGCCTGATAGGAATCCCGCAACATGCGCAATTTTTCTATCTGCTGGTCCAGTTCAGTAAAACCGCCTCTCACCGGCAAGCGGCACCATTTAGCCAGAGCTGTC
>MHXL01000004.1:0-4235 GCA_001824455.1 Desulfuromonadaceae bacterium GWB2_53_15 | reverse complement strand
GGTATCGCACCAGTCGCAGCACCAGAAGTAATAGTCTTCATTGAGCCTGATTTTCATTTGTAGTTCCTCCGTTTGTTTTTCCATTAGTATATATAATCAGTATTACAAACATGTGTAGGTAAGATAAAATCTTTGTAAATTCAATTGACGAAAAACCTCCAAGATGCAATTTCTACAATAAATTAATATGACTGCAACATGGCTGTAACAAATGTATGTTACAAATGATCATGCAGCTTCAGATATGATGGATGTTATGGATCAAGAGCAGGAGCGAGACATGAAAAAAGTGCTGATTATCGAGGACGAAAAAGACCTGGCGGAACTTCTGGCGTTTAACATCGAGAAGGAAGGCTATGTCGCCATCTGTGTTCATGACGGTAAACTGGGCCTGGAACGGGCCGGCACAGAGTTGCCTGACCTGATCCTGCTGGACCTGATGCTGCCGGGTTTGCTGGGGACCGAGGTCTGCAAGGCGCTGCGCAAGGATCAGCGCACCGCCCATATCCCGATTATCATGATCACGGCCAAAGGTGACGAAATTGACCGGGTGGTGGGGTTCGAGGTCGGAGCTGACGATTACATCGTCAAACCGTTCTCCATGCGCGAGGTCGCTTTGCGGGTCAAGGCGGTCATGAGGCGCTTCGAACATGAGCCCGAACAGCCGCTTGCTGATATTCTTGCTATCGGTGATATTGTCATCGATAAGCAGCGCCATATTGTCATGAGTACCGGCAGCGAGGTTGAATTGACCAGTACCGAGTTCAAGCTGCTGCTTTACCTGGTGGAGAAAAAGGGGTGCGTGCAGAGCCGGGAGCAGTTGTTGCAGAAGGTCTGGGGCTACAACAATACCGCTGATACCAGAACCGTTGATACGCATGTAACCAGGCTGCGTGGCAAGCTTGGAACGCCTGGCGACATCATCAAGACCGTCCGCGGTTTCGGCTACAAGATCGAGGAGTAACGCATGGGATTTCGTACCAAGCTGGCGCTGTCCTACATCTTCCTGATCGCGTTGATCACCGGAAGTTTCTATATCTATTTCGATCACACCCTGCAAAAAAGGATGATCGAGGAGAGCCGGGCCAACCTGGCCAGCCAGACACAGTTGGCCCGCCTGCTGGTGATGAGCAACAAGCAGCTCACCTCACCGCAGCAGCTGGCCGAGTCGATCGGGACCGTCATCAAGGCCAGGGTCACCTTGATTGCCCCGGACGGCACGGTTATCGGCGATTCGGATGTGGGCATGGCCCGCCTGGCGCAACTGGAGAATCATCTGCAACGCCCCGAGTTACAGGAGGCGCTCAAGCACGGCAGCGGCAGCGCCATGCGTTATTCGGACACCCTGCGCACCTCCATGCTTTACTCGGCCATGACCTACGGCAGCGGCCGCACCGACGGCTTCATCCGACTGGCCATGCCGCTGGAATACCTGGCGTCTGCCCGCAACACACTGCACGGCATGGTGGGCGGGGCAACCGTGGTAACCATACTGATCGCGCTGCTGTTCAGCTATGCCTTATCCAACCTGACCACCAAGCCGCTGCGCGACATGGCCGACGCTGCCGCACGCATTGGACATGGGAGTAGAAAGGCCAAAATTCCGGTGGATTCCAACGATGAGATCGGTCAGTTGGCAGGTGTGCTGAATGACATGTCGGAGAGGATCGAAGATCAGGTACAGCGGCTTTCAGCGGAAAAACAGCGTCTGGACACCATCCTGCGCAGCATGGGCGAAGGGGTCATGGTGACTGCCCCAGACGGCGTCATCACCCTGGTCAATCCCGCCTTTCGCCGCCTCTTTTCGATTGCCGGTGAAGTAGAAGGGAAAAAGCTGGTGGAGATCTCGCGCCATCCCGACCTGCTGGAGGCCTTCAACGACCTGGCCAAACCTGAAGTGAACGAGCTGCTGCGGGAGATTTCCATCCAGCCCAACGATATTACCCTGTTTACGCACTGGGTGCCGCTGAATGTGGATGGGCTCAGACAGGGGATAGTGGCGGTCTTTCACGATATCACCGATCTGAAGAAAGCGGAAAACATGCGCAGGGACTTTGTCGCCAATGTCTCCCATGAGCTGCGGACACCGGTGACGATCATCAAGGGGTACGCCGAGACCCTGCTGGATGGTACCCTGGTGTCTGATCCGGCCCGCGCCATCCGTTTTGTGGAGATCATCTCCAGCCATTCGGAACGGTTGACCAATCTGATCAACGACATCCTCACCCTCTCGAGTCTTGAGACAAAAGAGGCGCTGCTGGAGCTCAATCCCATGGACGTCTCCGGGACGATCGCCAAGGCCTGCATGCTGCTGCAGGAGCGTGCGGTCAATAAAAAGATCATCATTATTAATGAAACCGTGGGCGGGGCACTGCCGCGCGTGATGGCGGATCAGGGGCGTCTCGAACAGGTGATGGTCAATCTGCTGGAGAACGCCATCAAGTACACCCCCGATGGCGGCGCGGTCCGCCTGTTTACCGAGGATGACGGTGAATGTGTCAAGATATCGGTGTCAGACACCGGGATCGGCATCCCCTTCAAGGACCTGCCGAGAATCTTTGAACGTTTTTACCGGGTGGATGAGGCCAGAACCCGCGAACAGGGGGGCACCGGACTGGGACTGGCTATTGTGAAGCACATTGTGCAGCTGCACGGCGGTAATGTTTCCGTAACAAGCGAGCCGGGCCAGGGATCGGTGTTCTCGTTCACGCTTAAGAAGGCGTGATATTACTCGGCAGGCATCGTTTAGATAGATTAATTTAATTAGCTTGTTTTTTGAAGCTGGATTTGCTACCTCCAATGACAAGGTTGATGTGACGGCCTGTTTGTGGAGGTGTAATAAAGATGTGGATCGCACGCCCAGGTTTGATGTGCCCCAAGATGTACGAGAGCTGTTTTTCTGGCGTTGAGCGTTTGGCAGAGGTTAATGAAGTGAGAAAGGCCCCGTGTTCCTGAATTGGAAGGCGGGGCCTTTTTTATTTTTGACAAAATAATCATAAAAGTTACATATATGCGGAAACCAACTAACAATGATTTGAAAATTAATCATGGGGGATCTCATCATTGCTTCATGAAATTACGAATACTTGTAATGGTATTTCTACAAGATACCAAGACGAACTAAATAAGGTTGGGAATACGGTAGAAACATACAACATACTCATTGCCGCACTCGATGAGGTTGCCACTCGTATGTTTCCACTATTACAACAAACAGCACGAGCAGAAGGTTATGAATCAAAATTATATCAAATCGCGCAACAAAAAACTTTGGAACTGATTTCATTTTATGCAATCCAATTAGTACGAATCGACACGAACAACAACAGTATTGAGGTCTTAAAAAGACTGGACAGTAAGTGCGATGATCCCCTTATTAAAAAGAAACTTAACAGGTACTGCGACCAGCTAATTGCTCGGTCCAACCAGATTAAAGAGCATTTTTCGCTACGAGGCGATGAACAGCCAGTAAAGAAGCGGCATCTTCAACTCCGTTATATTGCCTTAGGTGTTTTTGTGCTGCTTGTCATAATCGCCATGAATACAGAGATTCAAGTACGCCATGAGCCATTAAGAGCAAATTCGCAGACTGTTGCTGTTAAAGAGCTCGAAAAATACAGTATAAACCCACATGTTACCGAGAGCATTGATTATTACAATATTACCGGCATGTCTGAAACTGAATTGTGGCAGCAAATGAAAGAGAACGGCCAACCATTTAATGATAACAAACGACATGCTGCATCAGTATTTTATAATGTAATCTGGAATGTGCACACACTTATGAATGAAGAATCATGCTTAATCAATAAAGTTGAGGTTTTGTTGGATGTTAAATATCATATGCCACATTGGAGTAACCAAGATTCTGCACCATCGAATCTCCGGGACTGGTGGGCTCGTTGTTATGATGTTTTATTGAGGCACGAGAATGGCCATCGCGACTTGGCTGAAAAAGCGGCCCGTGAAGTACAGCAAAAAATTTCAGAAATTCCACCTCACAAAACATGCAAGGATTTGACAGAGACCGTTAACAATACAGGTAACAGCGTCATAGACAAATACCATCAATTACAACTTGACTACGATGAACGTACAAAACTCGATCTTGATCAAAATGCTGCCGGTCGATAATGGAAGTCGGTGGGGACACCGGTAAGATATGTAACTTATCGAGCAAGGTAGGCAAAGCGCAACAGCGGTGAACCCGCTGTGCTCACATGCCGTGTGCGCCC
>MHXL01000003.1:5638-5802 GCA_001824455.1 Desulfuromonadaceae bacterium GWB2_53_15 | reverse complement strand
TCATTTGCCCCGTTCAGCACGCTCACGGCCATGTCGCTGGCCTGCCTGCCCAGATTCACCCGATCGATCTCCACCACCGCGGCTGCTCCCAGCCCCAGGTAGGCCACGGCAAACGAGGCCAACGGCACATTCTGCTCCTGCGCAAAGCGGAAGTAGGCTTCGGC
>MHXL01000003.1:5155-5480 GCA_001824455.1 Desulfuromonadaceae bacterium GWB2_53_15 | reverse complement strand
AGTACCAGCCGCTCTTGGCCGGGTTGTGGATCACGCCCACGCGACGCGTCTTCATGCCCTGGAAGAGTTTCAGGTAGCGCTCCACTGATGCATACATGCCGATGCCGGAGATGTTGTCGGCGCCTTTCAGGTTATGGACAGCGAGCGACATCAGGGCAATCACCGGTGTCTGGCGCAGCTTGCGGGCCGCGCTCAGGGCGCTGTCGCCCAGGGTCAGCACCAGACTGGGCTGGTCCTCGCGCACAATGCGGGTGATGTCGGCGTCGGCATAATCGGACAGGGTGATCACCCGTTCCGAGAGACGGCGCTGGGCGCGGAAGCCTTT
>MHXL01000003.1:193-5107 GCA_001824455.1 Desulfuromonadaceae bacterium GWB2_53_15 | reverse complement strand
GTCGTAGGCCTGGGCCAGGGAGGGGAGCAGGGTCGCCAGGGCAAGTATGAGGAGAACTAAGCGTCTCATCAGAACCTCACCCTCATTCCGCCTTCGAACCAGCGCCCGGTGTTGGGGATTAACTCGTTATTATGCTGGGTGCCATTGAACAGATTGTGCCCGGAGAAGAACAGTTCCAGTGAGTTGTTCTCTCTCTTCAGGATGGTGGCACCCAGGTGCAGATCCCATATCAGGCCGCCGTAACGACCGTTTTGATCTGGCATCGAATTCCAATAAATATGTTTGCCTGTCAGGACTCCGCGGTAGGTGTGGTCGTCGTAGCGCAAGGCAAGTTTCAGGGTTTGGACAGGCCTGTCGGGTCGCACTTCCGATCCATCACTGGTGCGAGTGGTCTCGGTATAGGTCCAACCGGCTCCCAGCGAAGTATTGAAAACCGGTACGGTACGAACCTCCAGTTCACTGCCCATGGCCAGATGTTGTTCAACTCCTGAACCCCAGGTAATATTGCGGAACAGGGTGCCCTTGACCCACAGATAAGGAATTGCCGTGCTTTCTGCGCCGATCTGGTTTGTCCAGATTTTGATCGAGGGGCCATCGGTCCCAATCAGGATGGGCACGTTGTAGCCGCGGCCGGTATAGGCGCGCAGCAGGGTTTTGTCAGTCACCTGCCAAGTGATGCCCAACGATGAGCTGACTTGATCACCGCTGGTCTGGGTATGATCTAGGCGCACACCCGGGGTGATGCTGACCGGTCCAAGCGCAAGTGTGTCGTTAAGATAAACACCCCAACGGTCAACTTTTCTTGAGTAAACATCTATGTATTTTGCTTCCTGATGCTTGTAGTCACTGCCTATCGCCAACAGGTTATTGTCTTTATGCCAGACAAGTTTTGCACTACCGCCGCTGACCTGCTCCCTGAATCTATCCGGTAACCAGCGCGGGCTGCCGTCGCTGATGTAAAAATAAGAAAAATCAGCTGAGTTGAAAGAATGGTTTCCGGTGATTTCAAGATCCAGACCTTCTGCGAGAGTATAGCGCAGACCAAGAGAGGCAAGCATAATCAACTTTTCCTGACGCTCTTTTAAGTCGATGCCTTGGGCAAACAGATCACCCATTCCGGCATGGTTGTAGCTGAATGTGCCCCACATTTGGCCGCTATTTGGTATGTCATAATTCAGTTTTGCATAGGCGTACCTGGAGCCTATCTGCATCGTGGGGAGCAGACCGTCAGATCCGAGATAACCGCCGGATAGGTAGTAGCCAAGCTTGTCAACAGTGCCGCTTAGCTCGGCCCTGGTATCGGTCGTTGTGCGCTCGCCTATGGAAGCTGTGGCTGAGCCGCTAATGCTGCGTCCTTGCTCGGGCGCCTTGGTAATAACATTGATTACTCCGCCCAGTGCCGAACCCCAGGCAGAAGAGGCCGCCCCCTTGACGATCTCGACCCGGTCGATGCTCTGAACAGAAATCAAGGATATGTCAGGAAAATTGTTCCCCAGATTGTTAAGCGAAATCCCATCTATAAAGATTTGGGAGAAAAAAGGGTTTGCGCTTTGTATATAGGTGTATGCGGTTATCCCCGGCCCGCCGTTGTGCTGAATTTGGATGCCCGGAATGGTATCCAGTATGTCAGCCAGGGTGTGGGCGTTGAGTTGTTCGATTTCTTTGGCGGTGACTACGGTAACGTTCTCGGCGGTCTGGGACAGCGGTTTGGGTGCGCGGGATGCGGTGGAGGAGTTTTCCTGAAAGGCGTTGAACAGATCCAGAGTGTCTTCGTCATCCTCGCCCCATGCAAAACAAGGCAATAGACATAGGGCCAGGCAGAGGGCCGTAAGAAGCGCGCGAAGGCTATGTGAAAGTTTAATGGATGGCATTGGTATGAACCGTGCAGCAAGATAGCAGAAGCTTATTTAATTTGTCCACAGTTTTGGACAATTACCTGAAAAAAGGGGGTGAGCCAGATGCGTGAAGAGCATGATGACTTGATGGTGTTGGAAGAAGGATGTAGTCTGGAGGTGGTGCAGGCATGCTGTACAGCTAATTCAGCCAAGGTAAATTAACCACCCGACGGGGAGGGGCGACCCTCCCCGCTCTTGTTTTCTGCTGGTCGGAATTCGCCAATATTAATTAACATACACTTATTCAAAACGGTAATTTGACGGGTGATGCCGTCATATCGCGTTATAACCATCTCCGGCAGCCGCTATTAACACATCGTTTCAGTCCCCATTTTACAGTGTTTAAAATAATTTTGCAGTAATTTTGGCTGTTAGTAAATTATGTTGATTAGCGTTATTTTTGAGCAGAAATCAAATCTGCAGCTACAAGTATCAAAAGTAGAGAGTTTTGCAGTACGGTTTTGCGTAAGTCATAGGGGTCAGACCTACGCATTTGACAAAACTGGTGTGACAATAAGTCATAGGGGTCAGACCTACGCATTTGACAAAACTGGTGAGCTTTGATACTAATTCCTCATATTTCAATAGGATCAAAGGAGGCACCAGTGGCTCGACCATTGCGAATTGAATATCCGGGCGCATTCTATCATGTAACATCGAGAGGCAACGAACAGAAGGACATCTTCAAAAGCATGAAAGATCGCGAAAAGTTTATCTCGTATCTGGAGTCATCCTCGGTAAGATACGGCGCAGTTATTCATGTATACTGCCTTATGAGTAATCATTATCATTTACTTATTGAAACCCCTCACGGCAATCTTTCCCAGATTATGAAGCATATCAACAGTTCTTATACGACCTATTACAACGTCAAACGCAAGCGGGCTGGCCATCTTCTGCAAGGGCGCTTCAAGGCAATACTTGTAGACGGTGACGCATACGCGACAGAACTTTCCCGGTACATCCACCTTAACCCTGTTCGTGCTGGAATTGTTGCGGTCCCCGAAGATTATCCCTGGATGAGCTATCGTTACTACACTGGGGAAAAAGTGCCGGACTGGCTTACAACCGGATTAACTCTCGAATATTTCAGTAAAAATATTGAAACGGCCAGAGAAAAATATAAACTCTTCGTACACGACCTGATAAATCAGGAATATCAGAGTCCCTTGCTGGAAACGGTTGCTTCCACAATTTTGGGGTGCCCGGAATTTGTCAGTGCAATACAGGAACGTCATCTGAGCACTAAGAAAGCTGATCGCGACCTTCCAACTTTGCGTGAGCTCACCAGCAGGCCATCGCTGGATGAAATAGTAAAAGCAGTCAAGAAGGTCTTCCCTGAAAACGAACGTCTGGCAACAAAGGCGGGTATTTACATTTGTCATCGTTACAGCGGAGTGAAATTGAAGGAGATAGGCGCGATATTCCGGCTGACCGAATCAGGGGTAACAAGGGCGAGCAAGCGATTTGAAGAGTCGATGGAGGATGACAATAACCTCAAGGAAATGCTAATGAAAATCCGTGCGAATTTAGGTATGTCAATTGCGTAGGTCTGACCCCAGATGGTTTCGCAGATGGTTTCGTAGGTCTGACCCCAGATGGTTTCGCACGAATTTGGGTATGTCAATTGCGTAGGTCTGACCCCAGATGGTTTCGCAGATGGTTTCGGATGGTTTCGCAGATGGTTTCGCAGATGGTTTCGCAGATGGTTTCGCAGATGGTTTCGCAGATGGTTTCTGTTTCAGATGGTTTCAGATGGTTTCTCCGCTAAGATATATTAGTTGATTCTGCAAGGTTTTCAGCGTAAATTCAAAAAATGATAAATACGCTGAAAAAACATATTCAGGAAATTGATGGCAATGCCCAGCGTCAGTACATTGATGCCAAATCGGTCTTCACGGCGCTTGAGGAAGCAAGGAAAAATGCCGCTGAGGTCAGAGGTGGCATGCTCTGGAAAACCCAGAACGGGGCTGACTACCTGATCCGAACCACCACCCGCAGAGGCCAGAAAAGTCTGGGACCGCGATCTGAGCAAAACGAAACAATCTACCTGGAATTCACCGCAAGAAAGCAGCGAGTCGAAAAAAGGGTGTCTGATCTACGCGCTGAACTGGAGCGTCATCGCAAGTTGAATAAGGTCTTCCATGTTGGCCGGGCGCCTGAGATATTGGTGGCAATCCTTAATAAACTTGCCGTTTCCGGCCTGGCGGATTATTTTACCGTTATCGGCACTCACTCGCTTTATGCCTACGAAGCAGCGGCAGGAATAAGATTCGAAGTCTCCGCAGCGTTGGAAACAAGGGATATTGACCTGTTATGGGATACCAGAAAGCGGTTGAGCTTCATCGCCCGGATGGAAGGACTCAATAGTTCGTTTCTTGATTTGCTGCGGGAAGTGGACCCGACTTTTGAACTGCGTAATGACCAGCTCTGCACCGTTGTCAATAACCACGGCTTCGAAGTGGATGTGATCCGGCGCGAGGCAAAAGACGGAGATCCCCATCCCCTGCAGTTAACCGACCACGAAGAGGAATTATATGCCGTTCAGGCGAAAAGAGCCGGTATTCTGCTGGATGGAGAAAAATTCTCGGCAATGGTAGTGTCCGGCACCGGCCGGATGGCCCGGATGAATACTGTTTCGCCGAGTGTTTTTGCAAAGTTCAAGCGCTGGATGGCCGGACAGGGCGACAGAGATCCTTTGAAGCGCCAAAGGGATATCCTGCAAGCTGAATTGGTTGAAGAAATGGTAGCGGAGTTTTTTCCGAATTTTTAACCCCACCTGTCCTCCCCTTAGATCAAGGGGAGGGACGCGTTGATCAAGGGTTGTGGTTTTTGCTCCCCCTATTGGTTTAAGAGAGGCTGGGGGGAGTTAGCTTTTGGACGTTACGAAAGGAACAACCATGCAATTATCCCGTTATCTCAAAGTCTACCCCTGCGCCGATAAACCTGGGCGGGTGCTGCTGGCCGCTACCCGCCGCTGTGCGGTTCTGGAAGCCTCCCAGGCCTTGTGGGAGCGGGT
>MHXL01000003.1:0-139 GCA_001824455.1 Desulfuromonadaceae bacterium GWB2_53_15 | reverse complement strand
TGTGCTGGTTGAGGATCGTGATGCCGAACGCGAGGAGCTGCGGACGACCTTTGAGGCCGTTAACCGCAAGAGCAAGAGCTTTGCCGTGCTGGTGACCCTGACCCTGGAGTGCAATCTTGCCTGCCCCTATTGCTTTGAA
>MHXL01000002.1:3119-5378 GCA_001824455.1 Desulfuromonadaceae bacterium GWB2_53_15 | reverse complement strand
CCAACTGCCGTGGCAGGTGTTCCACCTGATTATTTCAGCAAAAATGGCCAGTTGTGGGGTAATCCTCTCTACAACTGGGATATATTGGAGCAACGGGGATATACCTGGTGGATCAAGCGTTTTCAGCAAATGTTTGATCTGTTCGACTGTGTGCGCATAGACCATTTTCTCGGCTTTGAATCTGCTTGGCATGTTCCGGCCGGAGAGCGGACAGCCGCCAGGGGAATGTGGGGTAAAGGTCCGGGAAAACATTTTTTTAACTCCTTACATGGTGTTCTCGAGCAGAGGCCCATCATTGCCGAGGATCTGGGGGTAATAACTCCCGAGGTGGAGGCGCTGCGTGATCATTGCGGCTATCCCGGTATGAAGATCCTCCAGTTTGCCTTCGATTCCGGCCCCACAAACCCCTACTTGCCTCACAACCATGTAAAAAACTGTGTCGTCTACACCGGAACCCATGATAACGATACCACTCTGGGTTGGTTCAATGCTTTATCCCCTGATAAACAACGGATGGTGCTGGAGTATCTGGGCACTGACGGGCAGAAGATTGTTACGGATATGGTCAGGGTAGCACTCATGTCCGTGTCAAATACGGTGATTATTCCTTTCCAGGACCTGCTGAGTCTGCCGACCGAGGCCCGCATGAATATCCCGGGGACAGCCACCGGTAACTGGAGCTGGCGTTTCTCATGGGATATGGTGCCGCGAAATTTGCGGACTTCGCTGGCAGATATGCTGGAATTTTATGGCAGGAAACGACCAGTGTCATCGTAACCCTGATAAGCTGGATAGAGTGCGTTTAAAGCTGTCATTCTCTGCAAAACACTACAGAAAACAATTTAGAACTTATTAACCCCGACAAGCCGGGATAAGTGCATTAACGAAATTATTTCCTGAAAATACCTAAGCAAGTAATTTCCAACCTACTAATGTCTTGACAAACGTAATGCATTCAATATACTTGCTTGCTTTGAATTTTATCGAGTTTAACACACTTTGCGGACAGACAGAATGAAGCTAGTTATAGACCATATTCAGGAAAAACCTTTTCCGCTACGCATCGAGGAGTCGGCCGGACTGTTTCCGGTACTCTCCCGGATGCAGTCCGAAGGTGAATGCACCTTCACCGGTCCTATCTTGTGCGACATTACCGCTGCGCGGGAATACGACCACCTGCGGGTGTCAGGCCGGGTAGACACCCAAGTCACACTTGCCTGCTCACGCTGTACCGCGATCTACGAAGCAGGTATCGGTTCAACTTTCACGATTATTTACCGTAAGGGAAATTTTCAAGAAGTTGACCAGGAGGAAGAGACCGAGTTGAGCGACCAGGATCTCATCTCAGCGACCTACATTGGCAACGAGATCGATCTCACCCATGAGATTGAAGAGCAGGTCGCCATGGAAATTCCAATCAAACCTCTCTGCAATGAAGCTTGTAAAGGGCTGTGCCCGGTATGCGGGATTGATCTGAACCACGCTACGTGCAGTTGTTCTAGCGAGCAGACCAGTTTTAAATTCAGTGCTCTCAAAGATTTCAAGGTATCCAGATAACAACATGGTGACGGCGCGCGCCGGCACACAGAAAAAGGAGAATCGACATGGCAGTACCAAAGAAAAAGACTTCCAAATCACGCAAAAACATGAGACGGGCACACGACTTCCTTACGACCCAGTCCATTTCCGTTTGCCCTCAGTGCAAATCCCCCAAGTTGCCTCACCGGGTCTGCCCGACCTGCGGCACCTACAAAGGCAAAGAAGTCATCGACCTTTCCAAAGCTCAGTAGCGACAGGCTCTTTCGTGACAATATCTGGAGCGATGAGAGTTGCTGTTGATGCCATGGGTGGCGACAACGCACCGGCCGTAGAGGTTGGCGGAGCCGTTGCCGCCAGTCGTGAGTTTGGCATCCCTGTAACGCTGGTGGGGGATCGTGCCCGGCTTGAAGTTGAACTGGCGCTTCACAACTGCAATGGCCTCGACATCGACATCTTTCATGCGAGCGAAGTTGTCGGAATGCACGATTCCGCTTCGGATGCGGTACGCAAAAAACGTAATTCATCCGTGCGCCTTGCATTCGATCTGGTCAAGGACGGTAAAGCCTGTGCAGCGGTCAGTGCAGGCAATTCCGGCGCCACCATGGCGGCCGGAATGTTTGTGCTAAAGCGCATCAAAGGAATCGAACGGCCTGCGATAGCCCAGATATTTCCTACCCTCAAGGGCAAAACCCTGGTTCTCGATGTAGGCGGCAATGTGGA
>MHXL01000002.1:0-2990 GCA_001824455.1 Desulfuromonadaceae bacterium GWB2_53_15 | reverse complement strand
TACCCGTGAAACCAATGCCATCCTGAGGGAAACATCCCTCAACTATGCTGGTTATGTGGAAGGGCGCGACATCTTCAAAGGCACCGTGGAGGTGGTGGTTTGTGACGGCTTCGTTGGGAATGTGGTGCTCAAACTGTCGGAAGGCTTGGCTGATGCTGCCGGCCAAATGCTGAAGAAAGAGATATTGAAGAGCTGGGTATCTAAGCTCGGTGGCCTATTTGTTCGCGGGGCATTCAGCCGTTTCAAGAAGATTGTTGATTATGCCGAGTATGGCGGTGCTCCTTTGCTGGGGATAAATGGCGTTGGTATGATCTGTCATGGGGGTTCAAATATCAAGGCCATTAAAAATGCTATTCGCTTTGCTCATGAATACGCCAAAAGTGGTGTGACCGAGCATGTTTCCGAAAAATTGTCGGAAAATTATGCTGTCTCCATGCACCAATGTAACCAGAAATCTCAGGATGCTGCCTAATGGATACGCCATGCTGAGGGCCAGGATAATTGGGACCGGCTCTTCCCTGCCGAATAAAATTCTTACCAATGCCGAGCTGGAACGGATGGTTGATACCAATGACGAATGGATCACTACCAGAACCGGCATCAAACAGCGTCGCATTGCCGCTGAAGGTGAGTTTACCTCTACCTTTGCAGTTGAGGCATCGCTGCGTGCCCTGGAGATGGCTGGCATTAGTGCCGATGAACTTGATTTGATCATCCTTGGCACGGTCACCCCGGATTTCCCTTTACCTTCCACAGCTTGCATTATACAACACGAAATTGGCGCCCGCAAAGCTGCTGCCTTTGACATTTCAGCCGCCTGTTCAGGCTTTGTTTATGGTCTTTCCATCGCTGACAAGTACATCCGTAGCGGCATTGCCAAGAAGGCCCTGGTTGTTGGCGCCGAGGTATTGTCACGCATCGTGGACTGGACTGATCGTAATACCTGCATCCTGTTTGGCGACGGCGCCGGTGCAGCGGTGGTTGATGCCTCAGATAACGATAACGGCGTTCTTTCCACCCATATCTACAGTAACGGTTCATTCTGGGAAACGCTTTACCAGGTTGGTAGCGGGAGCAGAAACCCTGCCACCAGCAAACGGACAATTGACGAGCGCCTGTTCTATCTCAAGATGGAGGGCAACGATGTGTTCAAGCATGCCGTGCGTGCCATGGAAGAGGCTGCTTGCGCGGCGCTGAGCGCCAATGACATGTCGCCGTCCGATATCTCGCTCTTCATCCCCCACCAAGCCAACAAACGCATTATCGATGCAACCGCCAAGCGTCTTGGGCTGACAGAAGATAAGGTTTTTATAAATCTTCATAATTATGGTAATACCTCGGCAGCCTCAATTCCCATTGCACTTGACGAAGCCAACCGGGCAGGTCGCCTTTCATCAGGTGATATTGTGTTGCTGGATGCCTTTGGCGGCGGATTTACCTATGGTTCTGCCCTCATGCGCTGGTAAATCTATTCATGGTATTCAACGTTCATCACGAGGACATCTTTCATGAGTAAAACAGCTTTTATTTTTCCCGGACAGGGTTCACAGTATTCAGGCATGGGCAAAGAGCTGGCTGACTCCTATCCGGTTGCTCGCCAGGTGTTTGAAGAGGCTGATGACGCACTTGGAATCAAACTCTCCGATATTTGCTTTACCGGCAGCGAGGATGAGTTGAAACTGACCGCCAATACCCAACCCGCCATTTTGACTGCCAGTATAGCGGTGCTACGAGTTTTGGAACAGGAATCCGGTTTGAAGGCCGATTTCTTGGCCGGCCATTCCTTGGGGGAGTACTCGGCCCTTGTCTGTTCCGGCGCGATGACCTTTGCTGATGCGGTTAAAACGGTTCGTGCCCGTGGCACATTCATGCAGGAGGCGGTACCGGTCGGGGTCGGAGCCATGGCAGCCATGCTGAGCATCGATAAAGAATCGCTTGAAGAGATTTGTTTCGAGGCTTCTCAGGGTGAAGTTGTTTCACCGGCTAACTTCAATTCGCCGGGACAGATTGTGATCGCCGGTCATGCCGGTGCAGTTAATCGTGCCATTGAGATTGCCAAGGGCAAGGGATTCAGGAAGGCCATGCTTCTAACGGTAAGTGCACCCTTCCACTGTGCGCTCATGAAGCCGGCTGCAGAGAAACTGGCGGAAGTGGTGGTCCTGCTTCCCTATGGTGCAATGGCAGCTCCGGTCGTCTCCAACGTCGAGGCAAAGCCAAATCAGGATAGCACCAGGGTACAACAGCTACTGGTGGCACAGGTCTGCTCACCGGTCCTCTGGGAACAGTCGGTACAGGAGATGACTTCTTTAGGTGTGAACAGCTACGTGGAGATCGGACCTGGCAAGGTTCTGTCGGGACTCGTTAAGAGGATCACAAAAGACGTGTCAGTGACCAATGTCGAGGATCTGAACGGAATCAAATTGTTGCAATAACATGTTGTTGATCAAGAGAAAGGAGTGCGAATCATGGTAAAAGATAGAATCGCCGTTGTAACCGGAGCATCGCGCGGTATAGGACGCAGCATAGCGCTAGCCCTGGCAGCCGGCGGAGCAAAGATTGTAGCTGCGGATATTAGCTTGGAAGGTTGCGAGGCGTTGGTGGCCGAACTTGCCAAGAGTGGAACTGAAGGCTTGGCAGTCCAGTGCAACGTTGCCGTGGCAGAAGATGCCGAGCGTTTGATTGCAGCGGCTACAGAGAAATTCGGAAGGGTGGATATCCTTGTTAATAATGCCGGTATCACGCGTGACGGCCTGCTCATGCGCATGAAAGACGAAGAATGGGATGCCGTCCTTAATGTAAATCTCAAGGGAGCATTTGTCTGCACCCGCGCTGCTTCAAAGGTGATGTCCAAGCAACGCTATGGTCGGATCATCAACATTGCTTCAATCGTGGGCCAGATGGGCAACGCAGGCCAGGCAAACTACTGCGCCAGCAAGGCAGGTCTGATCGGCCTGACCAAGTCAGTTGCTCGTGAGCTGGCACGCCGCAAT
>MHXL01000001.1:5240-9109 GCA_001824455.1 Desulfuromonadaceae bacterium GWB2_53_15 | reverse complement strand
TTTGCCTATCTCATCTCCATGCTGCTGTTTTTTGTGTTCCTTGCAAGCCGGAACAAGGCATTAGGCGTGGCGGCTATGGCCAGCGCTTATGTAGGCTTGTTGTCCCAGACTATTGCTATAGCTTTACGCTGGAAAGAGTCCTATGACATGGGTGTTGGGCATGCGCCGCTTTCCAATCTATACGAGTCGGTTGTTTTCTTCTCTTGGACGATCGTGCTGATCTATGCCTTGCTTGATATTAAGTATAAATACCGGGTAATCGGCGCTTTTGTCATGCCATTTGCCCTGCTCGGCATGGCTTGGGCACAACTCGGTCTGAATACCGGCATCGAACCGCTTGTACCCGCTTTACAGAGTAACTGGCTTCTTTATCATGTCATTACCTGCTTCCTTGGTTATGCCGCCTTTGCCGTGGCATGCGGCATTTCCATCATGTATCTGATCAAGGCTGGCCATGATGAAGGTGGACAGACAGCAGGGGAATCAAGTGTTATTGGCATGTTCCCGCCCACCAAGGTGCTGGATGACCTCAACTACCGGGCCATCATGGTAGGTTTTCCGTTGCTTACACTCGGTATCATCACTGGGGCGGCCTGGGCTAATTATGCCTGGGGAACCTACTGGAGTTGGGATCCGAAGGAAACCTGGTCGCTGATTGTCTGGTTTGTTTATGCTGCCTTTCTGCATGCCCGCTTCACCCGCGGATGGGTCGGAAAGCGGGCGGCTTGGCTGTCCATAATCGGCTTTGCCGCCACGATTTTCTGCTATCTGGGGGTTAACCTTTTCCTGTCAGGTCTGCACAGCTATGGTGGCGGCAAGTAACTGGATTGAAAAGAGGTAAAAAAAAGGGTGAGCTGCATTGAAAGCAGTCCACCCCCTTTTTGAGTACCCTGGTTATCTCCGGGTCATTCATGTTAAAAACTAAAAGGGCACAGTCTATCCGCATGCGCCCTTTTAGTAATTAAACATGATGTCGATAGCAGAAATCTAGTTTTTCAATAATATGTCAAGAGTATTTTCTGCATCTTTCAATTTGTCTTCAAGTTTTTTTATCTCTTCGGCAGAATAAACTTTCTTTCCCTTTTTGATTTCCCCCTGCAGTTTTTTAATTTTTTCCTGGATGCTCAATGCAGTGTTTTTACAATTTTTTGACATCAGCAGACACTCGTCTTTTTCTGCTTTGGTCATGCCCTTGTCTTCTGCAAATGCAACGCCCAAGCCCATGCACGCAACTGCGAGCACAATACGAACAACCAATTTCTTCATGACAACACCTCCTGAGTAAAATAATAAACCTAATTAAAGGCTATCATTGAATCATTAGTAGTCAAGTGAATGACTGAAATTTTTTCCAAATATCGATAATCCTGTCTGCGATCTGATCAGGAGGTGATTCGTCTGTCTCAATTTCATAGTTTGCTGCGCTTTTGTATTTTGGGATCCTTCGCTCCAGAACTTCTGAAATCTCTTCAATAAACGTTTTGCCGGAGGTCAATGCAGGCCGTTCAGAGTCGCCTTGAATGCGTGAAACAATCGTCTCCACGGAAGCCTTCAACCAGAAGAGGCAGGCGTTCTTTTGCAGGGTTTCAATGTTTTCAGGCCGCTCAATGACTCCACCACCGGTATCAATAATGATATTGTCGCGACCAGCCAATTCCCGAGCCTCATCAGACTCTCTATCGCGGAAATTTGTCCAGCCGGACTTTTCCACGATCTCCGGTATCGACATGCCGGACTTTGCAACTATGGCTGCATCCATGCCGATGTATTGCATCCCGAGGCGTTGGGCCAAAAGTTTTCCCACCACGCTTTTTCCGGTTCCGCGATAGCCAATCAGTACAATGTTCATAATCCCAGTCGCTCCATCACTACCTGACGCATAACCTCGACAGGCGCCTCCGCTCCGGTGAACCGCTCGAATTGCAGTACTGCCTGATTGATGAACATTTCGACCCCTGATACAACCTTGAGGCCGCGGGATCTTGCCTCTGACAGCAGTTTCGTTTCAAGCGGTGTATAGACGATATCGAAGACAACTTGCCCGTCACGAAAAAGCTCGGCAGGGACCAAGGATGCGCCTTCGTTGGGATGCATGCCGATCGGGGTGCAATTGATAATCACATCGGCATTGCCCATTGCTTGCGCAAGAGAACTGTCGGTCAGCAGGTCGGATTCGATGCAGGCAGCCGTGCCGGCATTCAGGTCAGCCATCAAGCCTTGAAGCATGCTCTCGTTGACATCCAGAAGCAAGAGTTTGCCCAGCTTGGTTTTTCGGGCAAGGGTGAAGGCTATTGCCCGTGCGGCTCCGCCCGCACCCAGCATCAGGATGTTTTTGCCGTCCAGTTTAACTCCGGCATCGGTCAGGGCCTTAAGCGCACCCGGCCCGTCGGTGCCCAGGCCGATCAATCTGCCGTTTTCATTGATAACAGTATTGATAGAGCCGATCGAACGGTCGACCTCTGCAATTTCATCCACGTAATTCATGATTTCGATTTTATGCGGAATAGTGACACTCATGCCACGAAAATTGTTGAGGGCGCGCATGCCTTCCAAGGCCATTTTTGCATTCTCGACCCGGAAAGCCACATATACGAAATCCAGACCCAGTTCATTGAAAGCAGCATTGTGAAGCGCAGGAGACAGGCTGTGCGCGACCGGATTGCCGATAACGGCGCACAATTGAGTGGCAGGTGATATGGTTCCATCTTTGTTCATACGGTCTCCTTGAGGATATCTCAGCCTTCAATTTTGTGGCACTTTATCTGACGAACACATGAGCAGTCAAGGATGCTGTTATTAGCTTCCCGTTTCTAAGTGGTTTCTGCGGAAATCAGTTGCTAAATAGATCTTCGCTGTACTGAACTTGGTTAAGTTTAATGGTATAGTTATAAGTACGTATTCCGTTCATGGTATTCACTTGGTGGGTTTTGTCAATGTATGGTTTGTATCTTGTTGTCGAAGGAGATGGCTATGTCATTTGCAAATACGTGGGACACTCCGCAAAAGGCGGCGGAAAAGTTCGGTCTGGAGCGAGCTCAGATCCTCAGGTGGGTCGAGGAAGGTTTGGTGCGGGCGGAAGAGTCCGGCAAAAAAATTGTGAGGGTCAATATTGACGATGTGGAACTTAAGGTGCAGGAAATGACTGGCATCTGACTGGCAATATGTTTTTTTACAGATGTTAGCAGGTTTGAGCGCATGCGATGTGATGTTGTTGAAAACTGTTTTCAATAGCAGTGTGTGTTGCTATAATAAATACGTAAGATTGAACTAAACTTATTGAAAGGGGTGAAAGTCATGAAAGCTACTACATTCGAAAAGGTTTGTTATCGAACTCAGCAGCAAGATGAACACGTCGCCCTGAGAAATCTCAAAAGCGGCGAAATTGGCTATAGTTTTGGTTGTACTAACGAGGGCAATACCATCCAGGTACGGCTTAGGAATGGTACCCTTGATTCGTGGGTCCGTGATGAGTGCATGGAGTTAAGCGAAACAACTCATTGAAATCGGTGTGAAGAAGGTTTTTGCAACATATAAAATCAGCAAATATGCTTTTCCAGAGGTTAGAGCAATGAGAAAAGCCCGCACATGCGGGCTTTTCTGTAATGGACGAGTCCCCAAAAGTCTATTTCTTGTTTTTCTGTGCCCTGGCCAGCAGCATATCTCCCAGAGTCCCCATTCCCTTGGGCTCCTCGGCCGACTGGCGGCGAAACTCGGCCAATGTTTCCTCTTCTTCGTCAGCGGCACGGGCCGCGCCGGCCATGGCTAGGGAGAGGCGCCGGTTGCTGCGGTCAACGCTCTCGATCTTGACTTCGATAATTTCCCCTTCTTTTAATACCTCGCGAGGGTGATTGATGCGCTTGCCAGCACCC
>MHXL01000001.1:4993-5226 GCA_001824455.1 Desulfuromonadaceae bacterium GWB2_53_15 | reverse complement strand
AATCAGTCCATCCACCCCGGAGGCCAGGGTGACGAAGGCGCCGAAGGGAGCCAGGCGCGCTACTG
Organism: Desulfuromonadaceae bacterium GWB2_53_15; assembly: GCA_001824455.1. Classification (GTDB taxonomy): domain Bacteria; phylum Desulfobacterota; class Desulfuromonadia; order Geobacterales; family Pseudopelobacteraceae; genus JACPFJ01. The sequence continues at coordinate 5,161 of MHXL01000001.1, read as the reverse complement.
TTCCTGTATGGAAGGATCCTTCGGGGTATTTTTCAATCACCTGCTCCCAAGGGTCGGCCAGGGTATCCTTGAGACTCAGGGAAATCCGCTCCTTTTCCCGGTCGATGGTCTTGATCACCACCTGCACCTGCTGGCCGATACTCAGGACATCCCGTACATCCTTAACCC
>MHXL01000001.1:442-4886 GCA_001824455.1 Desulfuromonadaceae bacterium GWB2_53_15 | reverse complement strand
TCGCTGATCCCTGCTTGGGCTTCCTCTTTTAGTAGCTGCTGCTCTTCCTCCAGCAGGGCTCGACGTGAGACGATGATGTTGCGCCCCTTCTCGCCGTATTCGGTGATTCTAAACGCCAAGCGGGTGCCGAGGAGCGACTCCGGGTTGTCCACACGGCGCAACGCAATCTGGGAAAAGGGACAGAAGGCCCGGGCTGTGCCGCCCAGCTTGATCTCATAGCCTCCTTTGATCTCCTTCTCCACCAGCCCCTCCACAGGAACGCCAGCCTGCCAGGCCTCTTCCAGTTGGGCGCTGCCTGACGCACCGCCGCCGATCCTGGTAGTAAAGCGCATCTCCCCGTGGCTTGATGAAAGGAAGTATGCGACGACAGTGTCGCCTTCCTTCACGGTCAGATTGCCGTCCAGGTCGAGGAATTCCTTGCGGTCAATAACTCCTTCACCCTTCTGACCAGTATCCATGAATATCCATTCGGCACTGACCTTCAGTACACGCCCCGAGACCTTTTGCCCTGGTTCCAGCCAGCCGCTGTTTTGTTTGCTGCTCTGTTCGAACAGCGCGGCAAAGCTTTCTTCTTCGGTTTCTTGTTCCATATCCTCGCTATCTTTCATGGCTGGTTTCACTCCTGTAAATATATTAGTTTAGAGCGCACGTTATGATTTTTTCAATCGCCATGTCAAGCGGTCTGATGCTTAGCAAAGAGAAAATACCACAAAGCTGGAGCTGCTTTCATGAGTGAATATTGTAATCGTTCGTTGCAGCTTGTCAGTAACTACGCTTATAATGAAAATTGGAAATTTATTTAGGCTTGATTTTAGTTAATATCCGATTAGATGTGTTAATGGCCGTAGTCCCGCTAAAACTGTACCTGTGATCTCAAAAGCATATTCAGGAGCAAGCGTGACAGTTATGCCATCTGCTAAAAAAGATGCAACAGACAAATACAGCACACCGCTCTTGCTCACCCTGATAGTTTCCGGTCTTGCCGGCAACTATTTCAATTTTACAATTTTCCACAATGTTTACTTCTTCTTCGGCAGCATCTTTTCATTGCTGGCATTACAGTTCTTAGGTCTTGGCCGTGGTATTCTGGCGGCTGCCATAATCGCCGGCTATACCTGGATTCTCAGGGGGCATCCCTACGCTTTCATCATTATGACTGCCGAGGTGGCGATTGTCGGCTTGCTGATGGGCCGACGCAAGATCGGGATGGTGCTGGCTGATACGCTGTACTGGCTCTTTATCGGCATGCCGATGGTCTACCTTTTCTTCCACGTAATAATGAACGTTTCTATAAGCAGTACCTATGTCATCATGACCAAACATGCGGTGAACGGCATTGCAAACGCTTTGGTTGCCCGTCTGATCTTCACCGGTATTGTTCTCCGGACGCGATCATCGCTGATATCGTACAGCGAAATTGTCTACAACCTGCTGACCTTTTTTGTGTTGTGTCCGGCGCTGATAATGCTGGTTGTTGAAAGTAGAATCGATTTCAATGAAACCGACCGCAACATCCGATCAGCGCTGCTTCAGGACAGACAGCGAGTGGCACAACGCATGGAAACATGGTTGTCTAATAGAAAAGCAGCTATTTTAATTCTGGCGGATATGTCTGCATCAAGATCTACGCATCATATGCAGCTTGCACTGGAACAGGCAAAAAAGTCGGATGTCAATTTTCTGCGTATCGGACTGATTGACAGGGAAGCGACAAGCATTGCCTTTTTCCCGCTGACCGACGAATTTGGACAGCGCGCCATCGGCAAAAGCTTTGCTGACCGTCCGTTCATCCCGATGCTCAAAAAAAATCTTGAACCGATGCTTTCGGAAGTAGTTTTGTGCAAATTAGGCACTCCCAAGCCAAGAGTCTTGATGCTTGCTCCGGTGGTCATACATGGCGAATACAACGGCTACGTCTCCGGCATGCTGAGCCTGGAGCAGATTAGAGAGCATCTTGACAGTAGTAAGGAGCAAAACGCCACTCTCTACACCCTGCTGGATAAATACAATAATGTCATAATGACAAACCGTAAAGATCAAAAGGTCATGATGCCATTTGTGCGCGGCAAAGGGAGGCTAAGCCGCCTTGGCAACGGGATCAGTCATTGGTCGCCGCAACTTCCTCCCAATACCCCGCCTCCGGAAAGCTGGATGAAATCCTTTTATGTGGCGGAAACCGCCATTGGCGATTTGGCAGAATGGCAACTGGTTCTGGAACTGCAGGTGGCCCCCTTCCATAATAACTTCTATGACCACTATACCGGTAAACTGACCCTGCTGTTCCTGGTTTTGCTGGTGGGGCTGGTGCTTGCCGGATTTTTGAGCCGGCGCTTAATAGTCACGCTAAAAAAATTAAGCCTGATTACCCTTGACCTTCCGGTCAGGCTGGCGACAAAAGATAAGGACATCGCCTGGCCTGAAAGCGGCATACTGGAGATAAATCAGCTGAGCCATAATTTCAGGGTGATGGGGGATGCGCTGACAGTGGAGTTCAATGAGGTCAGGCAGATCAATGAATCGCTGGAGAAGCAGACAGCGGTCTTGCAGGAGAGCGAGGCAAAATACAGACTACTGTTCGACAATGCCAATGACGCGATTTTTATCGTTGACTCGCAAGCTCGTGTTTTGGCCGTCAACTCAATGGCTTTGGAACAGCTTGGTTATACGCATGCAGAACTGATGTCCATGACAATTAACCAGGTGGTTTCGACAGCGGAACGCGTGCATGTACCGGAACGGATGGCAAGGTTGATGGAGCAGGGACATCTCACGTTTGAGACCGTACATCAGCGTAAGGATGGTTCACTTATCCCGACTGAAGTTAGCGCACGTCTGATAAAGTGGGACGGTCAAACGGCGATTATGAGCATTCGTCGAGACATCACCGAGAGAAAACAGATCCATCAGTCCCGTCTGGCGGCCATGGGTGAGATGGTTAGCGCCATTGCCCATCAATGGCGTCAACCCCTGGCTACCCTGGGGATGATCATTCAGCGCGCCCACGCCGTGGGAACCATACAGCAGGGGTTGACGCCTTCATACCTGGAAGAGTTCAAGGTCAACTCCATGCGACAGATCAGGCATATGTCCGAAACTATAGAGGAATTCCGGGACTTTTACCGACTGGAAAAGCAGAAAAAGCCATTTTATCCATTTAGCTGCATCAATGATGCTGCCAAACTTATCGAGTCACAATTGTCCAGTAGTGGCATTGTCGTGGATGTCCATTGCATAGGTTGCGACGGACAACTGGTAAATGGCTTTGCCAACGAGTTCAAGCAAGTTATCCTCAACCTGCTGGGCAATGCCCGCGACGCCATCCTGGAACGTAGAAAAATCAGGGGCGAGCCGGAAAAGGGGCTTATAGATGTGCAGATGACAGTTAGCGGTGATAGCTCCATGATTATCGATATAAGCGATAACGGTTGCGGCATACCGGCTGAGATCGCCCCGAGGATATTTGCCCACTATTTTACTACCAAGGAAAAAAGCGGCGGCACCGGTATCGGTCTGTACATGTCGCGCATGATAGTGGAAGACAGCCTGGAAGGGCACCTGCGCCTGGTACAAGGTCATGAAGGCGCGACCTTTAGAATTGAACTGCCACTGGAGAAATCACCATGACTGATCTGATTCATCTGACCATTCTGTTGGTCGAGGACGAAGACGAACTGCGGCATGAAACCGTTGCCTTTTTGCAGCTGTACTGCAATCGTGTCATCCAAGCCAAAAATGGCGGAGAGGCACTGACGCTGATTGAAGAGCAGCGGCCCGATCTGGTCATCAGCGACATTCGCATGCCGGTCATGGATGGTCTGGAACTGGCCGCCTGCCTGAAGGAGCGCTGGCCCGACATGCCGCTGATTTTTTGCACGGCCTTTACTGAAACCGGCTACCTGCTCAAGGCCATCGAACTGGGTGTGTCAGCCTTTGTCCGCAAACCGGTAGATACGGATGAATTGCTTTCGGCAATCGCCAAGGCGGCGTTACCAATGCTGCAACGGCTTGAAATAAATGCCCTTTCCGCTGAATTAACGGCATCCATGGGGTCGCAGGTGGGCGACTCTCCTGCCCATCGGGCTATAGCGGAACAAGCAGCCCGTGTTGCACGAACGCCATTCAATGTGCTCTTGGAAGGTGAAACCGGAACCGGGAAATCACGACTGGCTACCATAATACACGCAATGAGTTCCCGCCGGGATGGGGTGTTTGTAACCGTACAGATGGGGGCGCTGCCGTTAAACCTGGTTGAAAGTGAATTGTTCGGCCACATCAAAGGTGTTTTTACCGGAGCAGATCGCAATCGTACCGGATTGGCGGAAGCTGCTGATGGCGGTACGATGTTTCTGGATGACATTGAATCATGTCCGACAGAATTGCAGGCCAAATTGCTGCGTTTTGTCGAGGAAAAGAAATTCACGCCGCTGGGGAGTACAGCAGAAAA
>MHXL01000001.1:0-291 GCA_001824455.1 Desulfuromonadaceae bacterium GWB2_53_15 | reverse complement strand
TTGGCGCTGAAGTTATTGAGGGAAACCTGCGATGAACTGGGGCGTAGCCTGCCGTTTCTGGATGACGAAGCTATCAGTCTTTTAAGTAGCATGCCCTGGCCCGGCAACATCCGCCAACTGAAAAGCGTCATTCGCCGTGCTGCACTTGGCGCCGGAAGCGTTATCGGTGTAGCGGATATCGCTATTCATGCCGCTGCCGCTGTTTTTGCTCCCCAGCCCACTGGTGATATCTATACACACGCACCGCCACCTTTTCCGTGCGGTATGGACGAACTGGAAAGCTGGTCTCTC